>JBDTAD010000212.1:0-21558 GCA_039924815.1 Lacisediminihabitans sp. | reverse complement strand
CGCGCCGAGACGGTCAGTGCGAGCACTCCCGCAGATGCGGCGGTTGCCGAAAACCACATGCAGTCAGCGTTGAAGAGCATCTTTGCGGTTGCCGAGGCATACCCGCAGCTGCAGGCCAACCAGAACTTCCTCCAGCTGCAGGGTGAGCTCGTCGACACCGAAGACAAGATCCAAGCTTCGCGTCGCTTCTACAACGGTGGCGTTCGCGAGCTCAACACCAAGATCAAGACCTTCCCGAACACACTTTTCGTGCGCGGTCTCGGCTTCAAGGAGCGTGACTTCTTCGAGGTCGCCGACTCCGCCGCGATTGCCGAACCGCCGCGCGTGCAGTTTTAGTGCCTGCTCCAACTACAGCCTGACGACGAGACCTAGATGTATCGCGCCATAGCGAAGAATAAACGCAACACCGTTTTCATCATCCTGATTTTCTTGGTGATCATCGGTGGGCTCGGCTGGCTAGCGGGGTATGCCTATGACAGCTGGACCATCACTATCTTCGTGATCGTAATCGCTACGATCTACGCGGTGATCCAGTACTTCGCGGCGTCGAGGCTAGCGGTCTCTATGGCAGGCGGAGTCGAGATCCAGAAGGCAGACAATCCGCGGCTCTACCGGATCGTAGAGAACTTGGCGATCACCGACGGCATGCCAACGCCCAGGGTCTTCATCGTCACCGACCCTTCGCCGAACGCGTTCGCCACCGGCCGCGATCCGCAACACGCGATTGTTGCCGCCACGACGGGCCTGCTCGACCTTATGGACGACTCAGAGCTCGAGGGTGTCATGGCCCACGAGATGGGCCACGTGCAAAACTACGACACCCGAGTCTCGATGATTGTGTTCGGGCTCGTGGTGGCCATCGGCGTCATCGCGGATATTTTCCTGCGGCTCGCCTTCTTCGGCGGTGGTCGCAGCCGCAACAATAACGGGGGCAACCCGGTCGTGATGGTGCTGGGTCTTGTTGCCATGATTGTGGCACCTCTGGTTGCCGCAGGTGTGCAGGCAGCTATCTCCCGCCAGCGCGAATATCTCGCGGATGCGACCAGCGCTATGACCACTCGTAACCCAGAAGAGCTCGCCAGCGCGCTTGAAAAACTCGGCCAGTATGGGCGCCCAATGCAGCGCCAGAACTCGTCGATGTCACACCTGTGGATCTCCGACCCGAACAAGCCAGGCGTCATGGGCAGGCTTTTCAGCACCCACCCACCACTCGCGGATCGCATCGCCCGGTTGCGCAAAATCGGCGGCGGCTTCTAGCCCGTCGCACGCTGAGCCTGACGTTCGCTGAGCCTGTCGAAGCGCCGAGCGTGTCAAACGCTCACACCGTCGCAGCCCGCACCCCCAACTCCGCGGCAACAGTCTGCGCCAGGTCTCCGCGATCCATCACCTCGACCTCGCCGAGCCCCTGCCAGGCAGCAGTCTGCCGCAAGAGCGGGGCGAGCCGACCAGCGATCTCACTCTTGGTGAGCACCGCATCCGCCTCACTCCACGCGGCCTGTACCCGCAACACCCTGTTCTGCCGATCGCTCTTCAGGTCGATACGTCCGACCAGCCGATCATCGATAAGCAGCGGAAGGACGTAGTAACCAAAAATCCGCTGGGGTTGTGGGGTGTAGATCTCGATCCGGTAGTGAAAGCCAAACATCCGCTCCGCGCGCGCCCGCTCCCACACCACGGGGTCAAAGGGGGAGAGCAGCGCTACGGTATCGATTTTGCGCGGTAGGCGGGCGTCCCGGTGCAGATACGCCGCCTGCTTCCAGCCGGGCACGGTCACCGGCAACAAGAGGCCCTCGTCGACCAGTTCCTGGAGCGCGGGCATCGCCTGTGAGCGCTTCAGCCGAAAGTAGTCGGCGAGGTCGGATGCCGTGCCGATGCCGTGCGCGCGCGCCGCGTGAGCGAGCAGCTGCTTTCGTGCGTCGTGCGCGGCCACCTCACGCCCGAGTATCTCCGCGGGCAGCACCTGCTCTGGCAACGCATAGCTACGCTCGAAACGATTGCGCCCGCCGCTGACCACCTCTCCCCAACGGAAGAGCACCTCCAGTCCGGTCTTGACCTCAGACCATCCCCACCACGGACCACTGCGCTTGTTGGCGTCGTGCTCGATCGCACTTGCGGGCAACGGACCTTTCTCAGCCAGCTCGGCGAGCAGCCAGTCCATCATCGGACGGTTCGCGTGAGCCCAATGATTGTCATCGCGGGCGGCTTGTTCCCGAAAGTCCTGCATGCGCCATCGCAGTAGCGGCCAGCGTTCCACCGGAATAACGGCAGCTTCGTGAGCCCAGTACTCAATAAATCGACCCTTTTTCGCGAAGGTCAAACGATCGAGCTCCGACTTGTCGTAGGCCCCGAGTCGCGCGAACGCTGGCAAATAGTGACTGCGTTCGAACACATTCACCGAGTCGAGTTGCAGCAGCCCCAGACGCTCGATGAGCGCGCCGAGCTGACGGATGCCGGGCGTTACCGTCGAGGGACGCCCGAAGCCTTGCGCGGCCAGCGCGATGCGACCCGCCTGTGAAGCTGAAATCTGTGCCTGCGGAATCTGTGCCGCTGAATTTCGGACTGCTGAATTTTGTGTGACCATCATGTCGACCCTAGTTACGGCGTGCGACACTGGCTACTGCCGCTAAATTCCGTTGCAGGTATATGCCAGTGAACGCATGCCGGTCGCGCATAGACTTAGCCGGTGGCATTGGGCAGAGCGAAACGCGGCGTTCCGATCTCGCCCGCGCGCTCTCGTTCGGATGCTGAATTCTCGGGCGACCAGGTTGTTCCACGCGGGGTGAAAATCGCGGGTGCCTGGTCTTGGCGCATTCTCGCCATCGTCGCCGTCATCGCGCTCGTCGGATACCTGGTCGTGCAGTTACGTGAGATCGTCGTCCCGTTCATGGTCGCCATCCTGCTGGCGGCTCTGTTAGTGCCCCTGGTGCAGTTTCTCGTGCGGCATCGCTGGCCGAAATGGCTCGCGGTTGCGCTGGCGGAGATCGGCCTGATTGCCGTCGTGGCGGGCCTCGTCGTGCTCGTGGTGCTCCAGGTCCGCAGCGGATTCCCAGACCTGCAGAGGCAAAGCGTCGCCGCGTATGAAGGGTTCAAGGCCTACCTTCTCGATTCTCCGCTCCATCTGACCGAGAGCGACATCACCCGGTATCTCGCTCAGGCTGGCGCGGCCATTCAGAAAGACAGCCAGGTGCTCCTCACCGGGGCGCTGTCGCTCGGTACGTCGGCGGGTCGGTTCGTCGCAGGTCTGCTGCTGACACTGTTCGCAACGCTTTTTATCCTCATCGATGGACGGGGTATCTGGCGCTGGGTCGTGCGCCTGTTCCCGCGCAAGGCTCGCCCTGCAGTCGATGGTGCCGGCCGCGCTGGGTGGGTGACGCTCACCAGCTTCGTGCGCGTTCAGATTTTCGTGGCCTTCGTGGATGCCGTCGGTATCGGCGTTGGCGCATGGGTGCTCGGCCTCGTGTTCGGCGGGTTCCCCTTGGTTATCCCTATCGCTGTCGCTGTATTCCTCGGCTCCTTCATCCCTGTCGTGGGAGCTGTCCTCACGGGCATCCTCGCGATTTTCATCGCCCTCGTCTACATCAACCCGCTCGCCGCCGTCATCATGCTCGGCATCGTGATCGCGGTGCAGCAGATCGAGGGGCACGTGTTGCAGCCTCTTGTTATGGGCAACGCGGTGAAGGTCCACCCGATTGCTGTTGTGTTCTCGGTTGCTGCCGGTGGGTTCCTCGCTGGCATTCCCGGTGCGCTGTTTGCGGTTCCCGTGATTGCGGTGCTGAACGTTATGGTCCATTACGTTGCGCGCGGACAGTGGCGCACCTCGTCTTATCCGAGCACGAAGGATGTATTGCACGATGCGTGAAACACAAGAACGGGCAACGAAGGGTTCGGAGAGCGTCGTCGCCGGCCCCACCCTCGCGGACTTCGAGGCCGCCAGAACAGTGGTGTCCAGCGTGGCGCGAGTCACCCCGATGGAGAGCTCGCTTTTCCTGGCCGAGATCCTTGGATCGCCCGTCTTCCTCAAGTGCGAAAACTTGCAGCGCACCGGCTCCTACAAGATTCGCGGAGCCTACAATCGGCTCTCCAGACTCACCGCAGATGAGCGAGCGCGTGGAGTCGTAGCCGCCTCGGCTGGCAACCACGCCCAGGGAGTCGCGCTGGCTGCGCGCGAGCTCGGCATCAAGGCGACGATCTTCATGCCGGTCGGCGTCGCGCTGCCTAAGCTGCAGGCAACCCGTCGCTATGGTGCAGAGGTCATCCTTCGTGGTCACACCGTGGACGAGCCGCTGCGCGCTGCTGCCCAGTTTGCCGAGAGCACGGGCGCGGTGTTGATCCCGCCCTTTGACCACGCGGATGTCGTGGCCGGGCAGGGCACGCTGGGTCTTGAAATTCTCGACCAGGTTCCGAACCTCGACACGGTGGTTGTTCCCATCGGTGGCGGTGGCCTGATCTCCGGTATCTCCAGCGCGCTCAAGCAGAAGTTTGCCGCAGAAGGCCGCGCCGTGCGAATCGTCGGAGTGCAGGCAGAGAACGCCGCGGCCTATCCGCCGTCGCTGGATAACGGCACGCCGACCGAGATCACTATTCTTCCGACAATCGCGGATGGCATCGCTGTGAGCAAGCCGGGCATCCTCAACTTTGACATCATCAGCGCCATGGTCGATGAGGTTGTCACGGTCAGCGACGATGACATCGCGCGGGCGCTTCTGGTGTTACTGGAGCGGGCCAAGCTCGTCGTTGAGCCGGCCGGGGCCGTGTCCGTCGCGGCCATTCTCACGGGGATGGTAAAGAATTCGGGAACGACCGTGGCCATTCTGAGCGGTGGCAATATCGACCCACTGGTGATGGAACGCGTGATCTCGCGCGGGCTCGCAGCATCCGATCGCTACCTCAAACTTCGGCTCATGCTGCCCGACCGACCAGGACAACTCGCCCGGGTCGCAGAGCTTATCTCGGAGGCCAACGCCAACGTCGTCGAGGTGCTGCACACCCGCCACGGACGCAACGCACTGATCAGCGAGGTTGAGCTAGAGCTCAGCATCGAGACCAGGGGTCCAGAGCACGTCGAGCGAGTACTCGGACACCTCACCGACGCTGGATACGACCCGCGCGTGGACTTCTAGCAGGCACTCTTGTTTCGAGGCATCGTGCCTAGAAGGTGTAAGTCTCAACCTTGATGATCTCCACCGGGATCTCCTTGCCGTTGGGGGCGGTGTAGCTGGTCTTGGTTCCCACCTTGAGCCCGAGAATCGCCGTGCCGAGCGGGCTTCCCTCGCTGTACACATCGAGGTCAGTGTCTTCGTCTACGATCTCGCGGCTACCGAGCAGGAAGGTGCTCTTGTCGCCGAGAATTTTCGCGGTCACAACTGTTCCCGGCTGCACGACGTCGGTGCTGGTCGGGGCATCTCCCACAGTGGCGTGACGCAGCAACTCGGTGAGTACGCGGATGCGCGCCTCCATCTTGCCCTGCTCTTCTTTAGCAGCGTGATAGCCGCCGTTCTCCTTGAGGTCGCCTTCTTCGCGCGCCGCTTCGATCCGCTTAGCAATCTCAATGCGGCCTACGCCTTCGAGTTGTTCGAGTTCGGCCGTACGACGATCGAAAGCCTCCTGTGTAAGCCAGGTTTCGACAGATGCGTTGGACACAGTGCACTCCTCACAGAAGAACCGGCGTAGCGCCAGGTCCTTGCGCTAAAGAAATGAGACCGGCCGATAGGCCGGTCTCTGGGATTCGAACCAGCTTAGGTCAGCCAGCAGCGGTATATCAAGCCGGTCACGCCGAGCTCCGAGCTCCGCACCACATCGCTGAAGACTCGGGTGGCCTTCGTGGATGGGGCAATGTCAACGATCTTCCAGCCCACGATTGCGTGCGCCTCGTTCTCAACCTCGAGGGCGCAGGATGCGGTGGAGCCCGGCGGCATCGTCACCTGGTAATTTACGCTCACGCTGCGATCGTTGATGATCTTGTGCCCGATGTCATCGGAATCGAGGCCACCGCCGGCGAGATCCAGTCCGGCCCAGATGACCCAGGAGCCAACGACGAGGGCGACGAAGACGGCCACGGCCACGGCAATCCAGCGGTCGCGTCGTCGCTTTCCTGCGCTACGCCCGTAACGAGCATCGAGCGTTGCGCTGGCGACGCTGGCCGGGGTGTGGCCCGTGGCGGTCATCCGTATTTCCGATCCCTTGGTGCGGTTAGTCTTGAGACCTAAGGCTATTCGTAATCTCTAGGAGTCCGGTGACACTGCGCTTGCTTGCGGTCCACGCCCACCCCGACGACGAGTCGAGCAAGGGCGCGGCCACCTATGCCTACTATCGGAGCATTGGTGCCGAGGTCATGGTCGTCAGTTGCACCGGCGGCGAGCGTGGAGACGTGCAAAATGAGGCCCTCAAGGCTTGGCCCATGGCCGAACGCGATATGGCTGGCCTTCGGCAGCTTGAGATGGCGCGAGCACGGGCGGTGCTCGACATTGATCATCGGTGGCTCGGCTACGTTGACTCCGGCCTGCCAGAAAATGGCGAGGCGCTTCCGGCCAATTCATTCGCCGTGATCCCTCTGGAGTTCTCTGCAGCCCCGCTCGTAAAGATCATCCGGGAGCTTCGCCCGCAGGTTCTCGTGACGTACGACGAGAACGGCGGGTACCCGCATCCGGACCATATTCGTACCCACGAGTTGTCGATGTACGCCAGTGCGGCAGCCGCGGATGCGACGCGCTACCCAGAATTGGGGCAGCCCTGGCAGATCAGCAAGATTTATTATGA
This sequence comes from Lacisediminihabitans sp., assembly GCA_039924815.1. Lineage (GTDB taxonomy): Bacteria > Actinomycetota > Actinomycetes > Actinomycetales > Microbacteriaceae > Parafrigoribacterium_A. Next base: position 14,802 of record JBDTAD010000212.1, on the reverse strand, counting down.
TCGGATGTTCACGGCCGATCGGTTCCAGAGCATGTACGACGAGCTCGTGTCCTCAGAACCGGAATCGCCTCTGATCTCGCGACTGGTGGAGTTCCGCCAGCGCTTTGCCGAGCGCCCGGCACAGGAAGCAACCACGAGCGTCAAGGTCGGAGAATTCTTCGAGCGCCGGGATGATGCGTTGCGCGCGCATGCCAGCCAGGTTCCTCCAGACAGTGGATTCTTCTTCTGGCCCAACGACCTGCAGCGAAAGGCTTGGCCGTACGAGGATTACCAGCTCGCTGTATCTCTGGTGGAGTCACCTCTTCCGGAGTCAGACTTATTCGCCGGAATCACTGACGATGAGAACGCTGGCGTAGCACAGGAGGTCAACGCGTGAACATTGCCCACTGGTTCATGGTTACAACACCGACACCCGACGCGGGTTTCGATCCCAACACAGTCACGCCGGGCTGGGTCGGCTTCGTGGCGGTCTTCTTCATTGCGATCGCCACCATCCTTCTGATCCTGGACATGACGCGCAGGGTCCGCCGGGTGCGCTATCGCGCCGAGGTCGGCGAGAAGCTCGCAGCAGAACGAGCGAGCGGGGCTGCCGAGCCCACCGCGGCGGACGGCACCACGTCCGGGGCCACTTCCTCAAAGAGCGCGCAAGAGCCCGACGCCTAAGCATCTGCCCGGATGTGCTGTGCTTAGCGCAGCTTGGCCACGGTGAGGAGCATGACCGAATCTTCGAGTGCCGCAACGCTGTGTGGGGCATTAGGAACGATCAGCAGGTCTCCGAGCCACCCCGACCAGGACGACTCTGCCGACTTCAGCATGATCCGTCCGCTGAGAACGAAGATGGTGGACTCGCCTGGGTTGTCATGCTCGCCGAGTTCCTGACCGGCGCGCAGCGCAACGACGGTTTGGCGCAGAACTTTCTCGTGTCCGCCGTAGACAGTCTTCGAACTTCGACCACTTGACGCGGTCGACGCTGTCTGCATTTCTCCGCGCGCTAACGCTGTCAGTGACGTCTTCTGCATGGCACTTCCTCCGGCCTGTTCATTACAAGATAGCGGCGGCCAGTGCGATCTGAGCCTAGTGTGGAGGAATGAGCACCACTGAGGCCTATCAACCCACGACGCACTTCTACAACGATCTGTCAGACATCCCAGAACGCGTTGAGGAAGCCACGGGCACGGTTGTTGATACTCACAACCGAGCGCTTCGCGACTTGCGTATCTCGGTGACCGACCGCTGTAACTTCCGTTGCGTGTATTGCATGCCCAAGGAAATCTTCGGCCGCGACTACATGTTCATGGAGCGAGACGAGCTGCTGAGCTTTGACGAGATCACGCGTCTGGTGCGGATTGCGGCAGCCCACGGAGTCGAGAAGATCCGGTTGACCGGCGGCGAGCCACTGCTGCGCAAGGGCATTGAAACGCTCATTGAGATGCTCACAAAGATCAAGACTGTCGACGGTAAGAAGCTTGATATTGCACTCACGACCAACGGCTCCGCGCTCGCGTTCAAGGCGCAGTCGCTGAAGGACGCCGGTCTTGACCGCGTCACAGTCTCCGTCGACTCGCTCGATGACGCGACCTTCCGCAAAATGAACGATGTGGACTTCCCGCTGGAGAAGGTGCTGCACGGCATCGACGTTGCTCACGAGGTGGGCCTCGGACCGATCAAGATCAACATGGTGGTCAAGCGAGGCGAGAACGAGAAAGACATTGTCTCGATGGCGAGGCACTTCAAGGAGACCCCGTACATCCTGCGCTTTATCGAATTCATGGATGTCGGATCGAGCAACGGCTGGCGCATGAACGACGTCGTTCCCTCGCGCGAGGTCATCGAGCGCATCAACGCGGAATTGCCGTTGGAAGAGGTCGCCCCGAACTACTCTGGTGAGGTCTCGGCGCGCTGGCGTTATCGCGATGGCAGCGGAGAGATCGGCGTTATTTCGAGCGTGACCCAGTCATTCTGCAGCACCTGCACTCGTGTGCGGGTCTCGACCGACGGCAAGCTTTACACGTGTCTGTTTGCGACGGGCGGGCACGATTTGCGCGCTCTGATGCGGGGCGGATGCACGGATGAGCAGCTCTCCACTGTGATGGCCCACATCTGGCGAGAGCGCACCGACCGTTACTCAGACCTGCGCACGGCAGCCACGGCCGGTAAGCTCCGCGCAACGGGCAAGAGGATCGAGATGTCCTACATTGGAGGCTGAGTCGCGCGTGCGGCTCGAAACGCGCTGGAGGCTGAGATGAACGTCACGGTGAGGTATTTCGCCGCTGCAGCTGAGGCGGCGGGCCGCGAAGAAGAGTTCCTTGACGTTCCGGCGCTAGGCGATGGGACGCCAACGCTCGCCGAACTCAAAGCCCTTCTGGAAGAACGCTACGGGGCCGATATGAAGAGAGTTCTGGCATCCGGATCATTCCTGGTTGACGAGGTCGTTCGTCGTGATCCGCAGTTCCCGCTGGCCGCGCGTGTTGACGTGCTGCCGCCGTTCGCCGGAGGTTGAGCTAAGCGCTCAGAGTCCCACCCACTCCGAGACGCCATCGGTGTACCACTGCCGTTTCCAGATCGGGATGCTGTGTTTGACTTCTTCGACGAGTGCCTCGCAGGCGTCGAACGCTTCTTTGCGGTGGGATGCCGCCGCGACCGCGAACAGCGCAACGTCACCGATGTGCAGCGCGCCGATGCGGTGCGCTGCTGCGACGCTGAGCCCCGTAGTTGCGGCGACGCGCGCGCAGCACTCTTCGATCACGCGCTGCGCACTCGGATGCGCCTGGTAGTCAAGCGAGCGGATGCTGCGCCCCTGATCGTGGTTCCTAACGATTCCCGAGAAAGCTACCAAGGCCCCCGCGCGCGAGCTGAGCACGGAATCTCTCAGTGCGGCCTCATCGATGGGCTCTTCTGTCACGAAAGCTAGTGGGTTGTCCATGCTGCGAGTATCTCAGTGTCCTAGCGGGTCAGGGTCTCAGTGGGTCAGCGTCTGGGTGCTTCAGTATCGGGCGAGGCTCGGGTCCACGGCGAGCGCGTACGCATCGATGCCGCCTTCGAGCCATTGGACGTTCGTCAATCCCTGCTCGCGGAGAACGCCAGCGGCCTGTCGCGAACGACTGTCGTAGTGGCAGTACAGCACCACGGGAATATCTCGTCGGATGTTGTCGAGCGCGTGCACAATTGTGCCGAGAGGAATTAACTCCGCGCCCGTGATCTTGGCAATCCGCGCCTCGAAAGGTTCGCGCACATCGATGAGTTGCAGCTCCTGTCCCTCGCCGAGCACTCGCTCGAGTTCGAGCGGCGTGGTGGAGACCGAGTGCACGACACCGCCGGAATCTCCACGCGCCTCCTGGCCGTGGGCCGGGCCTCGTCCGCAGAATAGTTCGTAGTCGATGAGTTCGGTCACAGGAGCGGCATCAGGGATCGCCTGGTAGTTGATTTCTCGGAAGCGTCCGCTCAAGGCATCGAAGGTGGTGACTCGGCCTATCAGAGGCTCGCCTATACCGGTGATGAGTTTGATCGACTCGGTTGCCATGATGGACCCGATGACCGCGCACACGGTCGGGAGTACGCCACCGACCGAGCAGGACAGGGCGTCAGACGCCGCCGGTGGCACCGGGAAGAGATCGCGGTAGCTCGGCCCATGGCCGGTGTACGCGACACCGGCCTGGCCGCTGTAGCGAAGAATTGCACCCCACACCACCGGCTTATCCGCGAGTGCTGCCGCGTCGCTCACGAGGTAGCGCGTCGCAAAATTGTCGCTGCCATCCAGGATGAGGTCGTAGTCGGCGAACAGTTCGATGGCATTGCTGGAGTCCAGCCAGACCTTGTGCGCGTGCACGATGGTCTCTGGATCAATCGCGGCGACTGTCTTACTGATGGAATCGACCTTGTCTGCCCCGAGGTCGTCGACTCCGTGGGAGACCTGCCTGTGAAGGTTCGAAAGCTCCACGACATCCGTGTCAATAATTCCGATGGTTCCGACACCTGCCGAAGCGAGGTACGGGATGCTGGCGCTGCCCAATCCTCCTGCTCCGACGACGAGGACGCGCGCTGCTGCGAGGCGGCGCTGAGCGGTTTCATCGAAGCCGGGCATCGCGAGTTGCCTGCTGTAACGGACGAGCTGCTGAGCCGTCAATGCAGGCCCAGGTTCGACCAGTGCTGTCACAAGAGTCATTGTCTCTTCATCCTAACCACGCCCGTGAAAGGGCGGATATGCTTGCCTTTCTGTGTGCTTGCTGATAGGCCTGAGCTGTGACGAGAATTACGGCTCGACGACGAGTCATCCGGATCAAGGTGGGCGAAAGCTCTGTCGAGCAAGAAGATTTGCTAGCGGTTGAGGAACCTCTAGAGATTCGAGTGGGGGGTAATCCGCTCGTCATCACGATGCGCACGCCGGGTAATGATTACGACCTGGCCGCGGGGTTCCTCGTGTCTGAAGGGGTTATCTCCAAGGGCGAACATTTCAGAACCGCGCGGTACTGCGCGGGTGCAACCGTCGAGGGTGAGAACACCTACAACGTGCTCGATGTCACCCTGGCGGCGGGAGTTGCTCCACCCGATCCGAGTCTCGAGCGCTCCTTCTATACGACCAGTTCGTGCGGTCTCTGCGGTAAGGCAAGTATCGACGCGGTGCGCACCCAATCGGCATACGACGTGTCCACGGACGAGCTTCGTGTCGACGCCGAAATGCTCACTACCTTTCCCGAAACGCTTCGGAAGCAGCAGGCTGTGTTCGATAAGACCGGTGGCCTGCACGCCGCCGCGCTCTTTGATGGCACCACGGGGGAACTTCTCGTGCTCCGCGAAGACGTTGGCCGCCACAATGCCGTGGATAAGGTCGTGGGCTGGGCGGTCAAGGAAGACCGGCTGCCTCTGCGCGGCACTGTGCTCATGGTCTCAGGACGGGCGAGCCTCGAGCTGATGCAGAAGGCGGCGATGGCGGGCATCCCGATGCTTGCTGCGGTCTCCGCGCCATCTTCCCTTGCTGCCGAATTGGCGACGGAATTGGGAATGACTTTGGTGGGCTTCCTACGGGGAAGTTCCATGGTGGTTTACTCCGGCGGCGAGCGCGTCGTTGAAGCGATAGCAAGAGTGAAAGTAGGTAGAGCAGCATGACTGGAAAAGCCCCGGTTGAAGACATCAATGAAGATGCGACCGAGATGCAGGTTGGCGCGCCAAAGGATTGGGCCGCAGGCGTACCGGGTGTGACGCACTCGATGGGTCCGGCGTTCAAGGAGATGGGTGTCGGACGCAGCCTCACGCTGATGACCGACATGAACCAAAAAGACGGCTTTGACTGCATGAGTTGTGCGTGGCCGGATCCCGACCACCGTAAGACGTTCGAGTTCTGCGAGAACGGCGCGAAGGCTGTCACCTGGGAGGCGACTCCGGTCACCATCCCGACTTCGTTTTGGGCAGAGCACTCCATCACTAGCCTGTGGGATCAGTCGGAGTATTGGTTGGGGATGCAGGGCCGCTTGATCGAACCGCTGTACAAGCCCAAGGGCAAAGACAACTACGAGCCGATCACGTGGGACAACGCTTTCAAGATCATCGGCGATCGACTGAAGGCGCTCGACAGTCCCGATGAGGCGACGTTCTACACGAGCGGCCGCACCGCCAACGAGACGGCTTTTATCTACCAGCTTCTCGCTCGCTCGTTCGGAACGAACAACCTTCCCGACTGCTCGAACATGTGTCACGAGTCAACAGGTAAAGCCATGGGCCAGGTCATCGGTATTGGCAAGAACACGATCGCCTACAAGGACTTCGCCAAGGCCGATCTCATCATCATCATGGGCCAGAACCCCGGAACGAACCATCCGCGGATGCTGACGGCGCTGGAAGAGGCGAAGGAAGCCGGCGCGGACATCGTCGCCGTCAACCCGCTGCTGGAGGCGGGTCTGATTCGCTACAAGAACCCGCAGAAGGTCAAGGGCATCATCGGTCACGGCACTGGTCTTGCGGACCAATACATGCAGATTCGTGCCGGTGGCGACGGCTGGCTGATGAAGGCTATCTCCAAGCGTGTGTTCGAGGCCGAAGCGGCTAACCCCGGCACGGTGCTCGACCACAAGTTCCTCGAGGAACACTGCCTGGGCCTGGACGAGTTCCGAGAAAGTCTGGTCAACCTCGACCACGAGATGGTTCTTCAGGCGACGGGTCTGACGACCGAAGAGATCGACGAGTTGGCTGACCGCTACCTCAAGGCCGACAACGTCATCATCACCTGGGCCATGGGATTGACCCAGCACAAGGATGCGGTCTCGATCATCAAGGAGGTCATGAACCTCCTCCTGCTTCGCGGCAACATCGGCAAGCCAGGGTCGGGTGCGTCTCCGATCCGTGGCCACAGTAACGTGCAGGGTGACCGCACCATGGGGATCTGGGAGCAAATGCCCCCAGCCTTCTTGGACAACCTCCAGAAGGAGTTCAACTTCGACCCGCCGCGCGAGCACGGTTTCGATGCTGTCAAGGCGATCCAGGCGATGCTGGACGGCAAGACCAAGGTGTGGATCGCGATGGGCGGTAACCTCGTGTCGGCGGTCTCCGACACCAGGGCCGCTGAAGCAGGCTTCCGCAAGCTCGGGCTCAACGTGCAGATCTCGACGAAGCTCAACCGCAATCACCTCACAGTCGGGGATGAAGCGCTGATCTTACCGGTCCTCGGTCGTACCGATATCGACATGCAGAAGTCTGGACCGCAGATGCTGTCGGTCGAGGACTCCGTCTGTGCGATCCATGCGACACGGGGCAAGGTCAAGCCGATGTCTGACTTGATGAAGTCTGAAGTGTCGGTTGTTGTCGGTATTGCTCACCAGCTTTCTGGCAACGTTGCGACCATCAACTGGACCGGGTTCGAGGAGAACTACGACACGATCCGCGACCACATTGAGCACGTGGTCAAGGGCTTCGATAACTTCAACGCACGACTCCACAATGAGAACGGCTTCATCCTGCCTCACGGACCGCGCGACTCTCGAACGTTCAATACCCCTTCGGGTAAGGCACTGATCACGGTCAACGAACTCGAGTACATCGAGTGCCCCCCAGGGCGCTTGCTGCTCCAGTCGATGCGAGCCCATGACCAGTTCAACACGACCATCTACAGCCTCGACGATCGCTATCGCGGCATCAAGAAGAGCCGCAAGGTCATCTTCGTGCACCCGGATGATCTGCCTGAACTCGGCTTCAAGGACGGCGACATCGTCGACGTGCACAGCGAGTTCACCGACAAGGTGGACCGCGTCATCCGCAACTTCAAGGTGGTCGCTTTCCCGACCTCCCGTGGCTGCGCTGCGACGTATTTCCCGGAGGGGAACCCGCTCGTTCCGCTCGGCTTCACGGCCGACGGGAGCAACACGCCGGCATCGAAGTCGGTCGTAATCCGATTCGAACCACCGCAAACTCCGGACGACGAACTCGCGGGCCTGGTGACCGGCGCAACGGTCAGCGCCTAAGGCTCAGTGGAGTTTTCCCGATGAGGCAACCGAAGCCCCATCGAGTGAGGCCGCAATCCCGCTCCGGGATTGCGGCCAGTATCGAGGAAAATAAGGAGAAGTATGTCGCAATCAGCTACAACTGGCGTAGCCGGCGTATCACACAGCCCCACTCGAGGTAGATGGGGGATCGTGATCGCAGCGCTGTTGCTGCAGTTCTCGATCGGTGCCGTCTACGCGTGGAGCGTGTTCAGTTCCGCGTTGAAAGCCCAGGAGGGTGTTCCCGTCCACGGGATGAACCTCACCAACCCTGAGGCCTCACTTCCGTTCACCGTCACGATCGGAATGATTTTCATCGGCAGCTACTTGGGTGGTCGCATCCAAGACAAGATGGGCCCGAGGCCCGTCGCGCTCACCGGCGGGATCATCTATGCCATCGGATGCATCGTCGCATCCTTTGCAACATCGCACGATAGCTCGCAACTCTGGCTGCTTATTCTGGGCTACGGCGTGATCAGCGGGTTCGGCCTTGGGTTCGCATACATTGTTCCGATCGCCATGCTGCAGAAGTGGTTCCCGGATCACCGCGGTCTCATAACTGGCTTGGCAGTTGCTGGCTTCGGGTTCGGTGCAGTTATCACCGCTCCCGTTGCGCAGTGGCTCATCGCCATGACACCCACGGAGCCTAACCGGGCTTTCTTGCCTTTGGGAATCGGATATCTCGTGCTCGCCGTTATTGGAGCCTCGTTCTTCCGAAACCCTCCGGCTGACTATGCGGTGCCAGGGTGGGTGCCGTTGACAACCGGACGCATCAGAGACAGCGCTAAACAGTTCACTGAGGGTGAAGCGCTACGCACGTACCAGTGGTACTTGCTGGCCGCGATCCTCACTCTGAACGTCACAGTGGGTATTGCTTTGATCGCGCAGGCGAGTTCCAGCGCGATCGATATCGCTGGGTACTCCGTCGCCGGTGCTGCGGCCCTGGTCGGTGTGCTCGCACTGTTCAACGGTGGTGGGCGTATCTTCTGGGCCTGGATCTCCGGGTTTACGGGACGTATGGTCGCCTTCGGCCTGATGTTGGGCCTTCAGGGCGTGTGTCTGCTGCTGATTCCTCACGCGAGCAACGCTGCTCTGTTCTTCGTTCTCGCGGCGGTCATTTACCTCTGCTACGGCGGTGGATTTGGCACCATGCCCGCAACAGCGGGTGACTTCTTCGGGGTCAAGCACGCCGGTGCTATCTACGGTCTGATGATCATTGGATGGAGCCTCGGTGGGATCATAGGGCCGCCCATCATCGCGGCACTGATCGGACCGGACAAGGCATACACAGCTGGGTACACGGTCATCGGAATCATTGCGCTCGTCGCGATCATCCTGCCGATCATTACCAGGATGCCGAAGGCAAAGGCTGGAGCCTAACCCAACAGACAGACAGACGAACCAAAACAGGAGCGACGCCACGAAGATGTGGCGCCGCTCCTGTGCTGTTAACCGTCTGTGCTGTTTTACCAGGGCAGAGGAATCGTCTGCACCGATTCGCCCAGCGCTGCGCCTGGTGGCGGAGAGATGAGTACCCCGTCGGCCTCGGCAAGGCCGCGCAGCATCCCGGATCCGAACCACTGGCTCTTCAACGCAGTGCCGTCTTCTAGGCGATAGGGGAGCAGCCTGCTGAGCCCTGGCCGCCCCGTGAGCTCTCGCCCGGTGATGACCGTGCCGAGAACGGGCTCAGCAGCGCCAGCGAGGCCAGCGAGAAGCGGTTGGACCAGAGTGAGTATCCCCATCATTGCCGCGAGTGGGTTACCGGGCAGGCCGACCAAGAAACGCCCGTCGGGCAGCTTCGCCAGGAGGCTTGGTCCACCAGGCCGCATGGCGACGCCGTCGATCAAGATTTCGGCCTCAACCGCGCGCAGCGCCGAGTGGAGGTGGTCGACATCTGAGCCGCCGGTGCCTCCGGTTGTGATGATCACGTCGACGTCCGACTGCTCGTGGATCGCTGAAATCAGGCGCTCAAGATCATCGGGCAATCGGTGGCTGGCTGTGACTTCGCCGCCGAGCATGGCAATGAAGGCGGGCAGCTGTGGACCGAAGGTGTCGCGAACGTGACCCGGTGCTGGGATTCCGTGTTCCACCACCTCGTCTCCGGTGAGCACAATGCCCACGCTCGGCCTCGCGAGTACCGGTAGTTCGTCGTAGCCGCAGACGGCGGCGACGGCGATGTGGGCGGGGTTCAGTGAGGTGCCGGCGCGGATGACCGTATCGTCCATGGCCACTTCTTCGCCAGCGGGCCTCACGTGTTCGTTCTCGCGGGGCTCGTCTTCGCGCGCGTCGGAGCTGTGTTCGATGAGCTTTGATCCGTCGTCTTCCGTGAACATTGCCGCGTGCTCGCTGCGGAGTACGCCGTGCGCACCAGCGGGGATCAGGCCACCGGTCACGATGACGCTCGCTTCTCCGGGAACAAGGCGTTCTGCCGTGACGACGCGCCACGGCGGTGGCCCGGCAACAGCCCAGCCGTCCATGGCAGAGGACGCGTAGTGCGGCACCTCGCAGAGGGCGATGATGTCGCTTGCCACCACTCTGCCGATGGCTTCGTTCAGGGGCACAGGTGTCGCTGACAGCGACGTTGCTGCGAGAAATGCCTGGTGGCGCGCGGAATGCCAATCCGGTCGCGGAGTGCGCGCGCCGGATCCGCTACTCATTCGGTTTCGCTGAATTCATCGCGTCACGGGACAACTGGAATCCAGCATCGGCAGCGGCGGTGAACGCATCGGCGGGGCTGGCCTTGCCCGAACCGACCGCGACGCCGGCAGCGTATCCGACGATAAAGGTGGTGAGAGGCGCAGCGGGGCGCATCACGGCGTGGGCGGCACGTCCAGCGAGCCCGAGTACGGTCTTCAGGTCAACTTCGAGATCTGGGACACCGGCGGCCTCTGCGACCTTCTTGCACCACACGCGCAGTGCCTCGTCTTCTTGTGCCCTCTGCTCGTCGGTCGACTGGTTATTCTCGGTGCTCATTTTTGCTCCTTTGCGCTGTGTGAACTGAGTGAACTGATAGGTGCTTGAGAAATCTCTGGATGTTGGATGCCCCAGCCGGCGGCATCCGCCCACGTGTCGACATCCGCGGTCGCATCGTCGGGCACGACGACTTCGTCTAGCTGTAGGGAGCGGATGAGCTGAAATACCGCGAGTCCCTCGAGGGCTCCGGCGGTGCGTTGATGAGTGACTGCGGCCAGAAGTGCCCTGGTGCGATAGGCGGCGAGAAGGGGTTGAAGGCGATGTGCCGAGTCAGTCGCGAGGAGTCCGTCGCGGCTGGGCGCGAGATGATGAACCTCTCGTAGAAGCAGCGGCACGGCCGCTTGCACCCTCGGCATGTCGCAGGCAAGCACCACAGTGATCTCGCTGGCCTCGGGATATGCCAGGCGCAATCGATCGAGCCCCGCGCCGATCGCTGCCGCGGGCCCGGTGAAAGGGGGTTCTTCCCTCGTCACCAAGACCCCGGGCGGCAGTACTTGCGCGGTGACGTCTCCAACGACGACGGTGCAGCGTGTGCCTGCCACTGCCGCGACCGTATTTTCTAGGAGGGTGTGATCCTGGTAGCTCAATCGTGCCTTCGGAACCGAATCCAGGCGCGACGATCTTCCCCCGGCAAGGACGAGCGCATCGATGAGCACTTCTACACTCTATCCACGGCCTTGTTGGGCTCGCGGGCTGTTGCCCACGATAATTCAGCTCGCGACGTAGCTCGCTTCGACCGTGATCGCTGCGCCCGCAAACAGGCGTGAGATCGGGCAGAGCTCTGCGGCCTCATCCACGATCGACTGGAAGGTCGATGCGTCGGTCCCGGGAACATCACCCTTGACGGTGATGGCGGAGGACACGATGGTCGGCTTTCCGTCTACCTCGGCGAGAGTCACGGTTGAGCCGATGGTGAGTGTCGTTGGCGTGAGCTTGTGGTTGCCGATCACGAGGGCAAGGGCCATGGAGAAACAGGAGGAATGGGCCGCGGCCGCAAGCTCTTCCGGACTGGTCTTGCCTCCGGGCTGCTCGGTGCGCGAGGCCCAGGTGACGGGTAGATTGTCGAGCGCTCCGCTCGTGCCGTGGAGGATCCCTGATCCGCTGGCCAAGGCGCCGGACCAGACAGTTTCAACCGTGCGTTCTGCGATGCTCATTGTTGTCTCCTTGTTAGCCAGATTGTCCGATTGGAAGTCCACTCGTGACGTGAAATACGGGGCGAGCGAACTAATTAAGACTATCACTGGCCTTTTAAACCACTTAGGAGTTCTCGCGAGTTGCTAGGCTCAGAATCATGGTTCACCCACCCGCTGATGACACCCTGTATCCCGCCCCTGACAAGGGCTATTCGACCACTAAGGCGAGCGCGAGTTTCCGCCACGAACTGGACTCTCGCGACCACACCAAGGTCGGCGCCGACTGGGCTGGGGGTGTTGAACCGCAGTACGGCGTAGCTCCCAGAATTCGCATCGGACGCAATAAGTGGTTCAACCTGCTGTGGCTCGTGCCCATCGGCGTAGTTCTGCTGATCATCGGCATTGCGGTAGCGAAGGGCTTGCGCGAAATGCCAGCCATTCAAGACTTCATCAAAACCTATCCGGGAACATCTGAGCAACCTCAAGGAACGCCCGTCGGCTTCCCTGCCTGGCTCGGGTGGCAGCACTTCCTCAACGCCTTCTTCATGATCTTTATCATTCGGTCGGGCGTGACTATCTTGCCGACCATCCGCGCCTGTACCTCACTAGGCACTCGACGCCCGGCAAAGACTGGTTCCGTATGCAGAAGCCCGTTCCCGCGGACCCGCTGTATACGGCCAAGCGGGACTCGCTCACGCTGCCAGACGGAGTCGGCTTACCCGGGCGTCGCCACTCCATTGGCCTCGCTCGTTGGTGGCACCTCGGCATAGACACCCTGTGGCTCGCCAATGGTTTGGTCTTCTTCGTGCTGCTCTTCGCTACAGGGCAGTGGATGCGTCTGGTGCCGATGCACTGGGACGTCATTCCGAACGCGATCTCGGTTGCCATCCAGTACCTGTCGTTGAATTGGCCGCTGGAGACCGGCTGGGTCGTCTACAACAGCCTGCAGCTCATCGCGTACTTCGTGACGGTCTTCATTGCCGCGCCGCTCGCACTCATCACGGGCCTCGGGATGTCGCCGGCGCTCTCCACGCGATTCCGCAAGATCAGCTCGGTCTTCAGCATCCAGGTTGCGCGGTCGTTCCACTTCGCCATCCTCTGCTGGTTCGTCGTGTTCATCATTGTTCACGTCACGCTGGTGCTCACCACCGGAGCGCTGCGCAACCTTAACCACATGTTCGCCAGCCGTGATGATGAGAGCTGGATCGGCTTCTGGGTCTTCCTGGTCTCGCTCATTGTGATGATCGTGGCGTGGGTCGCGGCAACTCCGTTGACCTACCGTTACCCGCGCAAGGTGCAGAAGGTCGGATACGCCCTCATCGGCCCGGCCCAGCGTTTGTTTGAACACCTAGACGCGAAGCCTGGCCAGTACAGCGAGAAGGACATCTCCCCGTATTTCTGGCACAACGGTGCGTACCCCGCCGATGACGAGTTCGAAAAGCTGCGCGAGGGCGACTTCGCTAACTACCGCCTGCGCATCAATGGGCTCGTCGATAACCCGGTGGATCTCAAGTTGTCAGAACTGCGGGCAATGGCCCACCACGAGCAGATCACTCAGCACTTCTGCATTCAGGGGTGGTCGGGCGTGGCCAAGTGGGGTGGTATCTCGATGTCAACCATTCTTGAGTTGGTCAAGCCGAAGCCGGAAGCGAAGTGGGTCATCTTCTACTCGTACGCCCCCGGTCCGGATGGCGGTCTCTATTACGACGCCCAGCCGATCGAACAGATGAGCTACCCGCTCACCATGCTGGCCTATGAGATGAACGACGAAGACCTCTCCTTCGGCCACGGCGCACCACTGCGACTGCGCAACGAGGTGCAACTCGGCTTCAAGATGGTCAAGTGGATCAAGGGCGTCGAGTTCGTCGAGCACTTCTCCGAAGTCGGCGGTGGCCAGGGCGGTTACAACAACGACCACGAGTTCTTCGGATACAGCCAGTCGATCTAGCGCACGTGCTCAGGCAGCGAGAAGCTGCCTGAGCACGTATTGCAGGATTCCACCGTGCTGGAAATACGCGGCTTCAGCCGGGGTATCAATGCGCACCGTGGCTTCGAAGCTGCGCGATTCGGTGCCCGAGTCAACCGTGACCGTGACCGTGTTCGGCGTGCGTTCTTTGCCCGCCAGTCCGATGACGGAGAAGGTCTCCTCTCCGGTCAGACCGAGCGATTCGGCGGTCTCTCCAGCGAGGAACTGCAGTGGCAGCACGCCCATCCCGATCAGGTTCGAGCGGTGGATGCGTTCGAAGGACACCGCCAGCACCGCTTTCACCCCGAGCAGGAGTGTGCCTTTGGCAGCCCAGTCGCGGGACGAACCCGAACCGTACTCCTTACCCGCAATGACGACCAAGGGAACGCCGTCCGCGATGTACTTCTCGGACGCGTCGAAAATGCTCATTTCCTCCCCGTCGGGCAAGTGCCGGGTGAAGCCACCCTCGGTGCCAGGAACGAGGAGGTTGCGCAAGCGGATGTTGGCGAAGGTGCCACGGATCATCACCTCGTGGTTGCCGCGCCGTGAACCGTAGGAGTTGAAGTCCTGCGGTTGCACACCCTGATCGGTGAGCCATTTGCCCGCCGGAGAGTCACGCTTGATATTGCCAGCGGGGGAGATGTGGTCGGTGGTGACGGAATCCCCGAGCAGGGCCAGCACGCGTGCGCTCGTAATATCCTTCAGTGCCTCAGGCTCACGCGGCATGCCCTCGAAATACGGAGGCTGGCGAACGTAGGTCGAGGTGTCGTCCCAGGCGAACATGTCCGCGGTGGGCACGTCGAGGCTCTGCCAATTCTGGTCACCGTCGAACACATTCGCGTAACCCTCAGAGAACATCTTCGACTCGACCACCTTGCCGACGACATCCTGCACTTCCTGGCTCGTTGGCCAAATGTCGCGCAGATAGACCTCCTTGCCATCTTTACCCGTGCCCAGCGAGTCCTTCATGAGGTCGGTGTTCATCGTGCCGGCCAGCGCGTAGGCGATCACGAGCGGGGGAGAGGCGAGGAAGTTCATCTGCGTCTGTGGATGGATGCGGCCCTCAAAGTTGCGGTTGCCGGAGAGCACCGCGCTGACATTGAGATGCTTGTCTTCGACCGCTGTCGCCACCTCAGGGATCAAGGGCCCAGAGTTTCCGATGCAAGTTGTGCAGCCGTAGCCTACGAGGTCGAATCCGAGTTGGTTCAAATACGGCGTCAGCCCAGCTTTGTCGTAATAGTCGGTGACGACACGAGAGCCGGGG
>JBDTAD010000211.1:0-4447 GCA_039924815.1 Lacisediminihabitans sp. | reverse complement strand
CTTTGGTGAGACCGTCGGAACAGAGCAAGAAGGTCTGGTGACCCGCTGCGGGAAGTAGCCAGACATCGGCATCTACCTCTTCGTCTGCACCCAGCGCTCTAGTGACCACGTTGCGCAGTGGATGGTGATCTGCCTGTGCGCGTGTGATCTCGCCTGCATCCACCATCTCCTGCACCACCGAATGATCAACGCTCAGCTGCTTCAGAGCTCGACCGTCCCAGCCGTACACCCGGGAATCGCCGACGTTGAATGCCATCCAGTGCTGCCCAGCATCCGCTTCGAGCTGCACGAAGGCGACCCCCACGAGCGTCGTGCCAGAAACCTGTCCTTGCAGATCAGGACCGGCCGTGAGGGCCAGCACCGCTTCGTTAGCACGCCGAACGGCGTCGAGCACCTCATCCGGGCGCGCCGCGGCAGCAGAGTCGAAGAGTCCGGCAAAAGCGGCAACGGCCGCTTGGCTGGCACGATCTCCGAAAGCGTGCCCGCCCATGCCATCGGCGACTACGAAGAGTGGCGGTGCAGCCAGATAACTATCTTCGTTGAGCTTGCGCACGGCTCCGCGATCGGAGTGCGCTGCGAACTCGAAGTCGACCACTACAGACTCCAAAGTGAGTTGGTGACGGATCCCCACCGACATTCCGCCCCCGCTCGATTAACGCTTGACTCACTGCACAAGATTCTCGGCCAACTCTATTGGACCAGCCCCGGTCTTCCGCGATGGGCAGAACTACCCATCGTCATTCCGCGTCAGACGACGCAGAGCCCCCGGCTGGCTGCGGCCTATCAAGCAAGACGAGATCCTCGGACGAGACGAGATGGGTCGCCACCGCGTATTCAACCAGCCTGGCCCGACGATTTGTGGCGAGGTTGCCCTTGCCTCCGCGCAGGCCGGCAACCCCAATTCTGTCCAGCTTGTCGCAGACGTTATCGAGCTTGCGATTGAAGGTTGTCATGCTCCAGCCCAGTCGAGCCGCCGCGTCTGAAGAAGAGGGAAGTTCGCCACGACCCGGCGCGCTCTGAGCGAGAACGCTCTCCGAGAGCGCGATGATGAGCAGTCGCTGACTCGACGTGAGTGTGACCGGCGCAATCGTCGTCGTTCCACCACCGCTGCCCGCGAGCGCTGACGATGTGTTGAAATAATCCTCTTCAGAATGGATGGTGAAGTCGTACGTGGTCGAACCCGCACTGAACATAACGTGCAGGGTTTCAAACACGATGGGAAGCTTGGCGCCCGGCGCGAGCCAAGCCTGCACCTGGCCGGTCGCATCGGTCACCGTAGCCGACAGCAAATGGCCGACGTTGGCCACCCACCACAAGCCGAAATCGACATAGATCCGCAGAAACTTGCGGTGCAAATACGGGTTGTCGTCAATCACCAGATCTGATTCCCGACCAATCGAGAAATCGTTCTCCGCATCGATCGCGTACCACTCTCCACAGAACTCCAGCTTGAGCGGGTTCACGAGAGCCCGCCGAGGACGCACATCAGTCCTCCCGCACGGTGAACGTCACACCGTCACCAAGGTCAACGACGGTCCCTGTGATCACACTCGTCGGTTCACCTTGCCTCAACTGCTGAGGCGGACGCCCGGGAAGGATGATCGTGGTGCCGTTGCGCGAGTGCAGGTCAGTCACCACGACAGTGCCTCCTTCAATCGCGAACCGCGCGTGATTCCGGGAGATGTCTTGATCGGAGCCGCCCACAGTGACAAGCCTGGGCATCTGTCCACCGGAAACCTTGCTCAGGCTCGGTGCACGCCCCACCAGCACTGGCTGCGTCAGCTCCTCCCGAGAACCAGTGGATGTCTCGAGGTAAAGGTGGGGCGCGGACGCCGGGGCGGGAGATCGGGCGGGACCGCGCGCCTTGCGTCCCGCGCGGAGCTTTGCGATATCCGCGCTGGCGATGGTGTGGCCGTCGTGATCACCCGCGGCATCCACAGAAGTATGCGTGGCCTCCGGAGCGTCGGCCTCGGGCTCGCTTTCGTCGCGTACCGCCGCATCCTCTACGGTGCGGAACATGGTCTCGCCAAACAGATAATCGTAGGAACTATCGTCGGCCACTTCGGTGCCGGTGGTTTCTGCAGGAAGAGCCGGGGGCACGGCGTCCGATATCGAGGTGAGGCCGTTGACGGTCGCCTCCGTGTCCACCCATTCAACGGGAGCCACGACCTGCGGCACGACCTCCGCGACCGTGGGTGGTGGAGCAAGCACAACGCTCTTCGGCTTCACTGTCGCAGTCGGCGAAGCTATCGCGGTCGGCGGAGCTGTCGCGAGCGTGGTTCGATCGACGATAAGGCTGCTGGCCCAGGTCACGCCGGAGTGCAGCGGCAAGAGCAGCTCTTGATCGACCGTCTCCTTCGCGCCTGCCACACCGACCTTTAACTCGAAGCGACTGACGTCCGTGTAGTGCTGCTCACGCCAGGTCGACACGTCCCGCGCGTCAGTGGTCGCTGTGATCTTGTCCGCGTGCGTGATCAACGTAACCGCGCCTCGGATGACGGCCGTGACCGTGTTCGAACCGTCCGCCCACTTCACCAACGCAAACGACGGGGTTGCCGAAAGTCCATTCCGCGTGAGTTCCTCGAGCGTGGTCTGGATAGCTTGCGCAGACCTGAGGCTGTTCCAGAGCTCGTCTAGACGAACCACTCCCGCTGCTGTGCCGGGGAGCTCAACAAGGAGGGCGATATTCTCGTGTACGGCGGCCAGCCATCCACCGCCCTCTTGCTGCTTTTCGCCCGGGCGATAGTGAATGGACGTCATTCGCGCTCCCCATGCTGTCGGATGTCGTGAGTAGTAATCGGCTGCGGTCGATTAGCCAAAGATATCAACCCCTCGCACCTGCGGAGACCGAGCTAGGCTCCGCTGCCTGAGCCTGCGCCTGCGCGCCGGTCACGTCGTAGTTTAACGAGACTCGCAATGGTTGCCACCGCCATCGATGCGACGATTACTCCCAGCGACACCCAGGTGTTGATCTCCGGCGCCCACGCTACGCCCTGTCCTCCGTTGATAAAAGGTACTTCGTTCTCGTGTAGCGCGTGGAACACGAGCTTGACCGCGATGAACGCCAGGATAAACGCAATGCCGTACTTGAGGTACACGAGACGGTCGATCAGGTCGCCAAGCAAGAAGTAGAGCTGGCGCAGCCCCATCAGCGCAAACACATTCGCCGTGAAGACGATGAAGGGGCTCTGGGTGATGCCGAAGATCGCGGGAATCGAGTCTAGGGCGAAGACAAGGTCGGTAGTGCCGAGCGCGATGAAAACCACGAGCAGAGGGGTGAAGACTTTTCTGCCAGCCTGGGTGACGCGAAGCTTCGTGCCGTCGAAGACATCCGCTATCGGCACTCGCCTGCGCAGCAGGCGGATCACGCCACTTTCCTTCTCGTTCATTTCATCGCTGTTGGTGAAGGCCTGCTGGATCGCTGTATAGAAAAGGAACGCCCCAAAGATATAGAAGATCCAGCTGAAGTTCTCGATGAGAGTCGCGCCGAGCAGGATGAAAATTCCGCGCAGCACGAGCGCGATCAGGATGCCCACCATGAGCACCTCTTGCTGCAGGTTTCGCGGCACCGAGAAGCGGCCCATGATAATCACGAACACAAACAGGTTGTCGATGCTGAGGCTGTATTCCGTGAGCCATCCGGCCACGAACTGCCCGGCATGTTCCGCATCCCCGAGTACGAGCATGAGCACCGCAAAGATGAGCGCAAGCAGCACATAGAACCCAACCCAGAGGGCGGACTCTTTCGTAGACGGGATGTGCGGCCTGCGGTACGCGTGCACAAGATCGAAGACGATGATGCCGGTTAGCACCACGAAGGTGCTGATCTCGAACCAGAGCGGAAGGGCGAGCTCCATGGGAGTCCTTTGCGAAGAGTGGGGTCGTCAGGGCCCGAAAGTCTCTTCCGCGCTGCCTCTTCCGTCAGCAGCGCCGCCGTTTCCGGGACCGCAGCATCGGGGCCCGTGTTGACGAAAACGGCGAAACGGAATACTCCCCTTCGCATTCACAAGCGTAGCCTCGATGGCCGGACAACGTAACCACGCGTCCATCAACCGGCCATCGAAGAGTTGCAAGCAGGCTGCCCGCTTGCACAGGCTGCTTGCGGCCTAGCTTCGACCTCGTCCGAAGTAGCGGGCGCGAATCCGGTCGAGCAGAATTGCCACTCCAAGGACCACGCCTTGAACCACTTGCTGGAAGTACGGGCTCACGTGCAGCGCGAGCAGACCGTTGGCGATGATTTCGAGGAGTATCGCACCAGCGGCTATGCCCAGGATTCGGCCCTCACCTCCGAAGAGCGAAACACCACCCACCACTGCTGCAGCAATCGCGATGAGCTCCCAGCCTGGACCAACCGAGGGATCGGCAACGTTCATCCGTCCGATGACCAGGACACCAACGATTGCGGCCAGTCCAGCGCTTATCACGTAGGTCGTGATGATCCGGCGAT
>JBDTAD010000210.1:0-5478 GCA_039924815.1 Lacisediminihabitans sp. | reverse complement strand
CGCAGCGACAAACCGCACGAGAGAGCCGCGTATTCGGCCGATGCGATGGTTTCGGATGTCCTGACGGTGCTCGACGAGGTCGGCGTCGACCGCGCTCACTACCTCGGCTACTCGCTCGGCGGACGCGTGGGGTTCTCGCTCGCGGTCACCCAACCAGAGCGGATGCTGAGCTTCGCCAGCGCGGGCGGTGCACCGCGCAACACCCCGGGCACCTTCGATCGCGTCTTCTTCCCCGGCTGCATCGACGCTCTCGAAACCGGTGGCATGAGCGGCTTCATCGACGGGTGGGAGCGTTCGGGGGCCAAGCTTGACATCACTACGCGTGCGGCCTTCAACGCCAACGATGCCGGCGCTCTGGCGGCCTACATGCGCGAGTCGGAAAACGACCCTGGGGTGTCGGATGCGGCCCTCGCGGGCATCCAGCTGCCCACTCTGCTCATGGTCGGCTCGAACGACGGCGAACGGCTGCGCGCCGTGCAGGCCGCACTCGAGGTTATGCCGAAGGCGAGGCTCCACGTGCTGGACGGAGCCACCCACGGCGGCACGTTGCGGCACCCGGATGCCAGGCCCACCATCCGCCAGTTCATCACCGGAACTGCGTCCGCCTAACCACTATTCACGAGCAGTTCTCAATACCTGCGAGCCTCAGGATCCCGGCGCATAATGGAACGAGTTCAGCCCGCCCCGACACCTAGTCGTGAGGCATAACGGAGCGAGACCGCAGGGTGCTAATTTCAGGCACTCGCCATGATCCGAGGTCGAGATTTTCGCGTTTCTAGCCACGCCACCGCCGATGCCCATGCCGCCGTCCGGCACGGGAACCCCCATGCAGATGATGAGCGGCCAGGGCATCATGTGGATGCCGTCGCAGCCACCCACCGTCGCGAGGCTGCTAGATTTCCATCCGCAGCCCGTGCCGATGCTTCCGGTCTTTGCGGTTCTCATTCTCCTTGCCTACCTCTTTGGAGTCTGGCGCCTGCACGAGCGCGGAGTGCACTGGCCGATCGCCCGCACCGCGTGGTGGCTCCTCGGAGTCGCGCTGATCTGGGAGGCGACCGCAACCGGCCTTGATGGTTACGGCATGGAACTGTTCAGCGTGCACATGATCCAGCACATGATCCTGAGCATGTTCGCGCCGATCTTCCTGGTCATGGGCGCGCCCATGACGCTGATACTGCGCACCCTGCCAACGGCATCCGGTCACCGCTTTAACGCCCGTGGGCTCTTGCTGCGCTTCCTGCACAGTCGATTCGCGCGCTTCATCACAAACCCGGTCGTCACCGGCGCGCTGTTCATCATGAGCCTGTATGGGCTCTACTTCACTCCGCTCTTCGATATTCTGATGCGCACGATGTGGGGCCACAACCTCATGCTCATTCACTTCCTCCTGATCGGGATGCTGTACTTCTGGGGCATCATCGGCGCCGACCCTTCGCCGCGTCGCTACAGCACCCGTCGCAGCAATCTCAGTGCGCCGGCAACTCGCATCTTCGAGCTGTTCGCGACCACACCGTTCCACGCTTTCTTCGGGGTTGTCGTGATGATGTCGGTCTCGCTGATCGTGCACTGGTACAGCATGCCGATGCCGGGTTGGGGCATCGCTCCCCTCGCCGATCAGGCTGTCGGGGGTGGTATTGCCTGGGCTACCACGGAGCTCCCGACGCTCATCGTGCTCGGTGCGCTGTTCTGGCAGTGGCAGAAGTCAGAGAAGCGTCACGACCGCGCCAACGATCGCAAGATCGCTCGCTTCGGAGACGTCGATAGGGATGCCTACAACGCCTACCTGACGTCGCTCGCTGCGCACGACTCGGTCGAGCACTGAGCACTGGTCCCGCTTTTCCGTGACTGCTCAGCGTGTAGCCGTCATTGATGCCCCGTGTATGCCGTTGTTGACTCGCGCACGATGAGTCGAGTCTCCAAATCGAGTCGCGGGTGTGCAGAGTGCGCACTTCCGGTATCCCGATTCGCGATCTCCTGCAGCAAAAGCCTGACCGCTGTGGCGCCCATCTCCACGATGGGCTGATGGATGGTCGTCATGGATGGCGAAGCCCATTCGGCTTCCGGAACGTCATCGAATCCAACTACGCTCAGATCCGTTGGAATAGCCAAGGAGAGCTCGCGCGCAGCATCGTAAACCCCGAGCGCCATCACATCTGAACAAGCAAAAATGGCCGTCACTCGCTCACTCTCTGAGAGCATCTGTCGAGCCTCTGACTGGGCTTTACCGCGGTCCCAATCGGCATGCGCGACCTTAATCGGCAAGGATATGCCCGCATCCTCGAACGCGCTGCGGAACCCATCAATTCGAGCCCGACTGTATAAGTGTGTGCGAGTACCCCCGACAATGCCGACTCGAGTATGCCCAAGGTCTAACAGGTGCTCGGCAGCCGCACGACCACCATCCCAGTTCGTCACTCCAACTGCCGGAACCGACGCGCTTGGTTGGCTCATCGGCGTGACCAAAACAACCGGTATCTGGGCAGCATTCAAAGCGGCAAATTGCGCTTCGGACGGGTCGACAAGGACCATGACAGCTCCTTGCGACGGTCGGCGCAGCAGCCGGGGCAACCACTGTCCGTCGGCACGCGCGACGGTAATGATCACGTCGACATTCGCAGTCGTGGCGACGCCCTCGACGCCAATGAGCACACCATTTGCCCAAGTGCCGTCGACATGGTTTACCACCAGATCGATCAATGCGGGAGGCGTGGAGTCATGAACCCCTACCCCGCCAACACTCGTCGTCCGCATGCTGTAGCCAACCGCGCGCACCGCCTCCATGACACGGTCGCGAGTCGCGGGTGACACATCAGTTCCACCCCGAAGAACTTTCGAAACAGTCGGGATGCTGGTCTCAGCGACGCGAGCGACCATCGCCAGTGTTGGACGTCTCTTTTTCGGCTCCAGCACCATGGCAGGAGTCTAGGACAACTGTACAATTTGCGCAAATATAACTCCTATAAATGCCTTGCAATACCGGAATCTCGGTGCAATGATTACGCTTGTCACACAACATATTCACGACTATTTGCGCAACGTCAGCGGTCTTCTCAGGCCAAGACAACTCACGATATGCCGGCAGTGCAGCCGGTTACTGGAGGAAGTTCAATGACTGAACCAAGCAAGCTCTCGACACTCTCTCGGCGCGGCTTTCTTACCGGCGCAACGGGGCTGGGCATAGCTGCCGGTCTCGCTGCATGCTCGCCGGCTGGTTCGGGGTCGAAGCCGATCAAGTTCTGGAACATGCCGTGGGGAGGAGTTCCCTTCGCACCACTCGACAAAAAGATCACGCTGGCGTACAAGGCCAAATCGGGACTTCCAGCGGCCACCTACCAGTCAATTCAATGGGCGAACTTCACGGCCACTTTCGCGTCCGCAATCGCATCCAAAACCGGACCGGCCGTTAGCAGCGGAAGCGGGACGCAAGCGTTTCAATTCGCGAAGGAGCATCAGATTGCGTACGCGGACGATCTCCTCGACGCGTGGAAGAAGAACGGCCTCTTCGATGACCTGCTGCCGGGCGTGATTGAGACGATGAAGACCCCCAACGGATACGTCGCGGTGCCGTACAACCTCGATATGCGAGTGCTGTGGTACCGCAAGTCCGTTCTGGAGAAGGCTGGGGTCGAGTCACCGACCGATTGGCAGTCGTATCTCGACGTCTGCGCGGCATTGAAGAAGAACGATCTATACGGTTTTGGTATCGCCTCTGGTCCGCAAGGAAATGGCTTCCAAATCCTGGTCGGGCTGCTCATTAACAACGGTGGTGGACTTTTCGATGCCGAACAAAAGCCGAACTGCGTCACGCAAGAGAATATCGACGCCCTCGATTTCGTGGTTGAAATGATCCAGAAGGGTTACATGGATCCCGCCAGCGTCGGGTACTCAACGAACAACGCCTACTCACAATGGACAGCGAACAAGTTTGCGATGGGCTTCGAAAGTCCCGGTCTTGCGCAGCAGGTCGGCGCAGATATCACCAGCGACATGGTTGTGGGTGATCCGCTGATTTCGGCCAATGGTAAGAAGGGGGCGCTGTACTTCCCCAACAACATCATGATGTACACGAATACGCCGAGCCAGAAAGGCTCTGAAGCCTTCATGACCTACTACTACCAGCACATGGCTCCCCTGTGGACGAAGAACACCGGCATCGGGCTGCCCGTACTCAAGTCGATCGCCGCTACGAAGGAATTCCAGGCAGACACCAACGCTTCCAAAATGATCTCCGTGTGGCAACCGATCTGCAAGACGTGGGCCGCGCCGGGCGGTGAGGCTCTGTTCGCTAACGTCTCCCTTGTCGACAGCACCCCCGCTATGTCGACATTCGCGCAAAGTGTGCTCTCGCTCAAGCAGAGCCCGAAAGAGGCGCTCACAACACTTCAGACAACGCTGATGTCGAAGATAAGTTAGCCGAGCATTCGATCAGTCGTTGGTGTCCGGCAGCACATCCTGAACAGTCGCCATCAGCCCAAGCTAAGGAGGCGGGGCGACTTTTCGGGGCGCTCAGATCTCGATGCAATCAGCGACGCAACTGTCGCCATCCGGCGGAGCGATGGCCTCTGGGCGATGCAGGATCGCGCGGGATGGAACGACCCTAAGGTTCTCACCCTCGAGCTGCGCTGCGCCATCGACGATGAGTGAATAGCCGTCGGGTTCCCGCGGTGGCCAGACCAGAGAGACCTTCGGCCGCTGCCCGGTATTTTTCTGCACGCGAGAACTCGGCGTAGGCACGTAGAGGTCATCCCCGGCGAGCGTCGGTTGCACCGCCGAGGTATGGATACGGTCGCCATCGGCGATCGTGATCAAATAGGCGAATCCGTACTCTGCAACGGTCTTCGCCAGCACCTGCATGTCCACTGGCTTGCTCATGACTCCAGACTATGACTCCGCGCTCGGCACACAACCCCCTGCCCGGTCTCTTCCCTCTGATCGCGAAGGCGCCGTGCTGCGGAGGAAGCGGATGTCAGCTGTAGTCGGCGCTGACCATCCTGGCCGAACCGTCGAGCCGAACAGTGCCTCCGTGCGGAATGATCCATTGCGGTCGGGTGTGCCCAAACGGCATCCCAACGCACACGACTGCATTCGGGTTATATCGGGCTACTTGCTCAATGACGATCTCGGCCTGAACCTCACGCAGCCGAGCACGTTCATCCGCAGGCAGAGTCGCCATGCCCAGGTCGCTTACCGGTGGGCGTGCGACGAGCACACCGGCGACGGCGTCTAGGACGCCTCTCTCGCCGAGCGCGCGAACCCACCTCTTCACTTCGTCTACTGTGGGGAGCTCCTCGCTGGTTTCCAGCAAGAGAATCGCCCCTTCGAGTTCCGCGACATCGGGCATCCGACCGGCGTGGGCGATCTGATCGATCACTTCGATGCAGCCTCCCCAGGTCGGCCCTTCGGCCACGGACTTCGGACCCGCCCAGGCCCACGGCTCGGTCGGCTCACGCGCACCGAATTCTGTCAGTGCGCGCGGAT
>JBDTAD010000209.1:0-2905 GCA_039924815.1 Lacisediminihabitans sp. | reverse complement strand
GCGCGCTCGGCGAGACGATGGCCGTGGCAATGGTGCTCTCTCCAGCGGCCGTGGTGTCGTTCCTCGTGCTTACATCGCAGAACCCGAACACGATCGCCGCCAATATCGCGTTGCAGTTTGCAGAGGCCTCAGGCCTCGGCGTGAACACGCTGATTGCCTCGGGCCTGGTGCTGTTCGTCATCACCTTCATCGTCAATGCGATCGCCCGCTACGCGGTTAACCGCCGCAAGGCCTTTTCGGGAGCGAACTGATGACCGTCACCACCGCAGGCCCCATAGCCAACTCGCTCACGGCGGGCAGGCTACCCAAGGGATCGGTCTGGATGCTGCTCGTCGGCAGCTGGGTCCTGCTGGGCATCGTGTTTCTTCTGGTGCAACTGAGCGGCGGCACCCACGAGTTCAACCTGATCGGTGCCCTGTTTCTCGGCACAGTACTGTTCGACATCCTGATCTATGTGTTGTCCCTCCTTGTCGAAGGCACTCGCAAGGCCACGGACCGACTGGTCACATCTCTCGTCGCCACGGCGTTCCTGCTTGCAGTTCTGCCACTTATCTCTCTCCTCTACACAGTGGCGCTCAAGGGCCTACCGCGGATGATCGAGCCGTCGTTCTTCACGGAGTCAATGCGTAACGTGCTTGGGCCAGGGGGTGGTGCGCTCCACGCCGTCGTCGGCACGGTTGAAGTGACCGCCTTCGCCACGCTCATTTCCGTTCCGATCGGCTTGCTCACGGCGATCTACCTGGTGGAATACGGTCACGGCCATCTCGCGCGCACCATCACCTTTCTCGTGGATGTGATGACGGGTATCCCCTCGATCGTCGCTGGGCTGTTCGCCTTCGCCCTTCTCGCTCTTCTCTCCAATGACCCCGGCTTCCGCTCCGGCTTCGGCGGCTCCGTCGCGCTCTCGGTGCTGATGATCCCCGTGGTCGTGCGTTCCTCCGAGGAGATGCTCAAACTCGTGCCCAACGAACTGCGGGAGGCCGCTTACGCGCTGGGTGTGCCGAAGTGGCTCACCATCCTCAAGATCGTCATCCCGACCTCGAGCGCGGGTATCGCCACGGGAGTGACGCTCGCCATCGCTCGAGTGATCGGAGAGACCGCGCCGCTGCTCATCGTCTCAGGATTCACCGCCAGCATGAACTACGACCTGTTCAGCGGCCGGATGATGACTCTGCCGGTCTTCTCCTACTTGCAGTACGCCCTGCAGTCGCCGAACGCCTCGGACTCGCTCAACCGGGCCTGGGCCGCAGCGCTCACGCTTATCCTGATCGTCATGGCGCTCAACCTCGTTGCGCGGCTCATCGCGCGGATTTTCTCCCCCAAACTCAGTCGATAGCAAAGCCAGGCCGATAGGACCCCATGTCAAAGCGCATCGAAGTAAAAGACCTCAACGTCTACTACGGCAAATTCAAGGCCGTGGAAGACGTCACGCTCACCATCGAACCGCGCACTGTCACGGCCTTCATCGGGCCGAGCGGATGCGGTAAGTCCACCTTTCTGCGCACGCTCAACCGCATGCACGAGGTGATTCCAGGGGCCCGCGTCGAAGGTGAGGTGCTCATCGATGGAAACGACCTCTACGCCCCCGGCGTCGACCCGGTACTGGTGCGCCGCCAGGTCGGCATGGTGTTCCAGCGGCCGAATCCGTTCCCGACCATGTCGATCCGCGACAACGTGCTCGCCGGCGTCAAGCTCAACAACCGTCGGATGGCGAAGTCAGATTCCGATGATCTGGTCGAGAGTGCGCTCAAGAGCGCAAACCTCTGGAGCGAGGTCAAGGATCGCCTCGCTCTACCCGGCTCCGGACTCTCCGGCGGCCAGCAACAGCGCCTGTGCATCGCCCGCGCGATCGCCGTGCAGCCGGATGTGGTGCTGATGGACGAGCCGTGCTCCGCCCTGGACCCGATTTCCACGCTCGCCATCGAAGACCTCATCGAGGAGCTCAAGCAGGAGTACACGATCGTGATCGTGACCCACAACATGCAGCAGGCATCCCGGGTCAGCGACCGCACCGCGTTTTTCAACATCGCGGGCACAGGCAAGCCCGGCAAGCTCATTGAGTACGACGACACCGCCACGATGTTCTCGAACCCGAGCGTTCAGGCCACCGAAGACTACGTCTCCGGCAAGTTCGGCTAACTACGCGCTGGCGATCGCGACGATCGGCTTGGTGGTCGGCTGCGCCGAGCCACCATCCGGCTCCACCGTGACGCCGACAGTGTCTCCGCCGGTCATCTTGCCGTCGAGTACGTGCCAGGTCATTCCGCCATCGCTCGACTCGAACGTGCCTGCGGGCTTAGCGCCGGATCCGTCGATGTACCAGAGCTGGTAGGTCTTGCCCGCGGGCAGTGCCGGTAGCTTGTCGATCAGCACCGCCGAACGGCGCAGGTCGAGTGACCAGATCAACGTTGCCTTGCCTCCACCGGCCACCACGCTGCTGGCGCGCTGCACATCACTGGCAGCCGAAAGCTCGACAAGGCTCGAGGCCTGCGCCTGCAACGCGGAGTTCCCATCCGATCGCGGCCCAAGATTCTGGCCGAGGAAGGTACCACCCACGAACAGGGCGGCCGCGGCCGCTACCGCCGTGAGCAGCGCCACTGGCCTCATGTACCAACGGGACTGTGCTCGACGCTCGGCAGATCCGATGGTGCGGGCAGCTGGGGTCGGGCGCGCTTCGACAGGCTCAGCGACCGCAAGCGGCTCGGCGACCGCGGATTGATCGACTGCGGAAAGCTGGGGAGTCTTGCGAATCGCGGCCATGAGATTGGTCTTCAAGTCGGCCGACGGCTGCACCGCAGCGGTCGACAGTCCGAGACGCACGGCCGTGTCAGACAGAGCCGCAACTTCGGCCCTGGCTTCTTCGGATCCCTCGACGTAGTTCTCGAAATCTGCCGCCTCTTGCGGT
>JBDTAD010000208.1:0-3132 GCA_039924815.1 Lacisediminihabitans sp. | reverse complement strand
CAGCCCACGTGTTGAACACCTTCGCATCGGACTCCAGTGACTGCTGCACAAACCCATACCCGTTATCCATGCTCTTCTCCCCATCCCACGAATCGTCCGAGATCATCCGTGTCGAACGACGCAATATGCGCTACGCGCACAATCTCATCCGACACCAGGTGGTCGGGCGTTGAATCAATCCAGTGAGCTACGCATCCGATCTTCGTGATCGAACCGTGTAGCGCGGAGACCGTGACGGTCTTGAAGTCGTTGGTGAATTCGCGGGGCGCGCCAGCGGTAACCGCGGATAGGCGAGCGATCGCGTCGTTGGCTGCGCCGGCGCTGCCGGTGATGGCCTGCGCGAACAGCGTGCTGAGAACAGAGGAGAAGTCGCTGCCCACCGCGCGGGAGAGCGCGAGATTGATTTCCGACACCAGGTCGGCACCGGTGCGCCCCTCGCGCGCACCTTCATCGAACTCGACTCTGGCGAGGAGCCCGGATTCATCGAACGTAATCGTGATCGGCCCGCTTTCTGGAACGGTGCTCAGAGCGGCAATCTCGGCCTGTAGTGTCTCACCGTCACGCCGCAACAGCCCGCCCTCAACTCGCAACTCCTCAAGTTGGCGAAAGATCTCCGACGAAGTAAATGCGTCGGTCACGACCAGAGACTTCCCGCATCGCGCTCGGCGGAGCGATGCCGTTCCGTGATGGTGGCGGTGGCACTGTGAATCTGTGCAAGAACCTGATTGAGAGCGCCGATCTGCCCGGTCCATTGGTCGTGGGCCAGCGTGTACGCGCGTGACGCTTCGCCGCTCCATTGATTCTTAAGGCCGGAAACCTCGACATCCAGTGAACTCAGCGCTCGCTCGATGGTTCTGTTCGCAGTGTCGATGATGTCGGCCAAGTCGTCCATACGCCCAAAGTCGATCAACTCACGATCCGTCACACGCCTCACACTATCCGTGCTCGCCCTTTCTTGCGATCAAGACCGTACCGTTGGGGACAAGCACGACGTGGAGTCAGCCCAGGCGTTTCTCGTCGCAGAGCGCGTTTGTCATCAGTTTTCGCGAGATGTCGAGCCCGCGGAACTGCTCGGCGGGCACGCCGTCGACGGTGGCGAGTACAGCGCATTCATCTCCAGGTCCATCGCCTCACGAAGCGTGACGGCACGGGGGTCCAGCCAGTCGACCCGTTCGACCAGGACTTCGCTCGCCACTACTTCTTGGCCGTCGTGGCGCGCTTGAGGTGAAGCGAGGGTTTCCCGACATGCGGATTTGACTCCGCCATCAGCCTGAGACGGCGTCGATAACCGGTGCCGAGAATCAATGACGGCCACCGATCGGCCTTAGCGGACGTTTTCGCGCGATTACTACTCGGACCCCGTATACGTGGAGATCATAGCTGCGGAGTGTCAGCCCGCGAATCCGCGAGGACGCGTCGGCTGCGGTTGTCCGGGGTAAGTGGATATTTTATTGGCCACTCGTCTTACTTCAGTCGGGTAGAGCTGGCCGATGTCGGGACGCTTACGACCTCGCGATGGAATGCATTGCGATTGTTGCAAGGACGATTCGACGCCGCGAAGACCTAACACCCAAACGACGACCAGATCCAATGTTCTAGCCGGAAGCCCATCCTTTGAGGTTCTTGTCCCGCAGATCGTTCGGCTTGCGGGCACCTTACAACGACGATTGGCGACTCAAATCCACTTCACAGAACACGTTGAAATGCTCTCGGCCAAGTGACGCGCTCTTGCCACACACGCTGTCCCGAAGGCCCATCTCGACAACAATCGTGGCGGTAAGACAGTGAGCGACAGCGGTTGACGGGTCGAAAACCGCGGAGGCTTCTAATGGGCTTGGCTCGCGCAAAGTGTCGCCCGTAACAAGTGGCGACACTTTGTGCTGGCCGGCGACACTTTATTTCGTCGTTCACAACAGATCAGGCAGGCGCCATATCTTGGAAACGGGAGAAGTGACCCTGGAAGGCGACCGTTACGGTGCGCGTGGGCCCGTTGCGGTGCTTAGCCACGATCAGATCGGCTTCACCCGCACGCGGATTGTCCTTTTCGTAGGCACTCTCACGATGCAGCAGGATCACCATGTCGGCATCCTGCTCGAGCGATCCAGACTCTCGAAGGTCTGACAACGCTGGCATCTTGTCTTGACGCTGTTCGGGACCACGGTTGAGCTGCGACAGGGCGATGACGGGAACCTGAAGCTCCTTTGCGAGCAGCTTGAGTGCTCGGGAGAACTCACTCACCTCTTGCTGGCGGGATTCGACTCGCTTGCCAGAGGTCATCAGCTGCAGGTAATCGATGATGACCATCCGCAGTCCGACCTTCTGTTTGAGCCTGCGGCACTTAGCGCGGATCTCGACCAGGGTCATATTCGGGCTGTCGTCGATGTAGAGAGGTGCGTCGTTGATGCGGCCACGGGTCGAGGCGATGGTCGTCCAGTCGCGCGTGTCAACAGTTCCCTTGCGCATGTTCTGCAGCGGAACCGCGGACTCGGCCGAGAGCAGGCGCATCGCGATCTCACTACGCCCCATTTCGAGGGAGAAGAAGATCGAGGGCATGTCGTATTTGATGGATGCCGCGCGCGCAAAGTCCAAAGCGAGCGTCGACTTACCCAGGGCTGGTCGCGCGGCGACGATGATCAGCTGACCAGGGTGCAGCCCGTTAGTGAGCTCATCGAGCTCAGCGAACCCGGTGGGTACACCGGTCATCGAGCCGTCGCGACCCTTGGCCGCCTCGATCTCATCGATGGCCGTGGTGACTGCAACGGTGAGCGGCACGAAATCTTCAGCCTCAACACCACCCGTGACACCGTAGATTTCCGCCTGCGCGTTGTTGACCAGGTCAACGACCTCGCCCTCGCTGGCATACCCCATCTGCACGATGCGGGTGCCGGCTTCGACCAGGCGGCGTAGCACGGCCTTTTCGGCAACGATCGTGGAGTAGTAACCCGCATTCGCTGCCGTAGGAACAATGCCCGTGAGAGTGTGTAAGTATTCCGCACCACCGGCCCTGACAAGCTCGCCGGTCTTAATCAGCTCATCCGTGACCGTGATGACGTCGGTGGGCTCGCCGTGGGAGTAGAGCGAGAGGATCGCGTCAAAAATAATTTCGTGCTTGGGAATGTAGAAGTCAATCGC
>JBDTAD010000207.1:0-3037 GCA_039924815.1 Lacisediminihabitans sp. | reverse complement strand
GGTTCCTCCAGGGCTGGGGAACCGCCGTCGAGACCGCCCCGCGCGAGGTGACGAGTTTCATGATGATGGGGGCCTCCCGGTCGGGCAATACGACCGTCGCCCAGGTCACGGTGGCTGTCGACTCCAGCGATCCGGACACCATCATCGAGTGGCTTCAACCCTTCGCCGAGCTCGCACCCCTTCTCGACCAGTCGGTCAGTCTCACTTCTTATGCGGCAATCCTCTCCAACTCTCAGGATGCCCGCCACGACGGTCAGGGCGAACCAGTCGCACGTTCCGCGCTCGTTGAGCACATCACTCCAGAGTTCGCGGCAGCCGCGGCCGAACTCATCGAGAGCGGAGCTCTCTACTTCTTCCAGATTCGTTCGGTGGGCGGTGCCGTACAGGACGTTGACTCGCTGTCAACGGCATACGCGGGCCGCTCCGCGAATTTCTCGGTGATCGCGCTCGGTGCAAGCCGGGCGCGCCTGAACACCGAATGGGACAAGCTGCAGGGCCACTTCAGCGGGCTTTACCTCAGTTTCGAGTCCGACCAGAGCCAGGAGCGGATCTTTGAGGCGTTCCCTCCGCCAACGCTCGCGCGTCTTCGCGAGGCAAAGCTGCGCTACGACCCAGACAACGTCTTTCGCGACAACTTCAACATCACGCCGCCGATCGCGCTGGCTGCATCCTGAGCCTGGCGAGCTGCGAGCGGAGCTCTACGCGGGAACCCCGACGATAAGACGGAGCGAACCCTCGAACTCTCGCTGCGTGCGAAGAGCGCCATGACGTGTATCCCACACGCCAGAGTCGAGGTCACGGCGCAGCTCGCGCTCGAAACGCGGCGCCACCTCCGGTCCGACGAAGCTCCAGGCGGAGTTGGCCAGTCGCGCGCCGGGGTCGAGCAGTGCCTCTGGGCGGCCGTAGTACGCCTCGCCGAATCCATCGGTGCAGTCGAGTGGTACCTGCACCCTGCGCACCTCTACGGCACCACCGAGCAGGCGAGCGATTTCGCTCGGGGCCGGATAGCGGCGGGCTTCGGTCTGCAGCACCTCTGGCGCGTAGTCCACGAGCCAGAATCGGTTCAGCTTCGCCGGATCGCAGCTGAGGATCACGACCGGCCCCGCGGTAACGCGTCGAAGTTCGCGCAGACCGCCCTCGAGATCTCCCCACTGGTGCACGGTGAAGCTGGCCATCGCCGCGTCGAAGCTGTTGTCGGCGAACGAGAGGGCCTCGGCACTCGCATCGATCGCGGCCGAGAGGGAAGCCGGCCGCTGCGCACGCATGGATGCGCTCGGTTCGACCGCTGTCACGTGCCGGTCGAGTGGCTCGTAGGAACCGGCGCCTGCGCCGATGTTCAGCACGGTTTTCGCGCTACCCAGAGCATCGTGGATCTGGCGAGCGATACGCGCATCCGGCCGGCGGTACCGGGAATAGTCCGTTCCGATCGCGCCATAGTCGGCGTCTCCCGCGCTTCCGTCAGTCTTACGAGGCTGCTGCGTCATGAACGAAGTCTAGGAGTGGATCCACTACCAGGCGATTGGTTTGTAGTCCTTGAGGAAGACGCCGCAGATGTCTTCGCCCGCCTCACCACGCACGATCGGGTCGTAGACACGGGCAGCACCGTCCACGAGGTCGAGCGGGGCATGAAAGCCCTCTTCGGCGAGGCGAACCTTGGTCGGGTGCGGTCGCTCATCCGTAATCCAGCCGGTGTCGACACTGGTCATCAGGATGCCGTCGGTCTGCAGCATTTCTTTTGAGCTCGTGCGGGTGAGCATGTTGAGCGAGGCCTTCGCCATGTTCGTGTGCGGATGGCCTGGACCCTTGTAGCCGCGCCCGAACTGACCCTCCATGGCCGAGACGTTCACGATGTACTTGCGATGAGCGCTAGATGCAGCCATTGCAGGCCGCAGACGACTTACCAGCAGGAACGGTGCTGTCACGTTCGCGAGTTGCACCTCGAGCATTTCGAGCGGGTCTACCTCGTGAACGTGCTGGGTCCAGCTGTTGGCACCGTGATGGTCTGGCACGAGGCCACCGGCGTCGATCGCCGTGCCAGCGGCGAGCTGCTCGAGCGACGACGAGCCGGCGGCCATGGCGAGGGCGGTGAGTTCTTCGGCGGTGCGCCCGCCTGCGCGCGAGACCAGCGCATCCGAGAGCTTCGTTTGGGAGAGAAGCGGATGCGCCGAGATCGAGGCGGCGAGGGCTTGCGGGTGCGCATCGTTGGTGTGCCCGAAGGTGAGTAGCTCTGGCAGCGGTCCGTCGGGCAAGGGATGCGACTCGCCCTCCGACAGCGGAGCGTAGGCGCCGGGGGAGCGCCGCACGGTCTGGGCAGCATTGTTGATGAGGATGTCGAGTGGTCCAGCCTCGATCATCGCGTCGGTGAGGCCGATCACCTGGGCAGGGTCACGCAGGTCAACACCGACGACGCGCAGCCGGTGCAGCCAGTCGTGGGCGTCAGGCAGGGAGGAGAAACGGCGCACAGCATCTCGGGGAAAGCGGGTCGTGATCGTCGTGTGTGCGCCATCCCTCAGCAGGCGGAGCGCAATGTACATGCCGATTTTGGCTCGGCCACCGGTGAGCAGTGCACGCTTGCCGGTGAGGTCTGTGCGCGCGTCTCGCTTGGCGTGGCTCATTGCTGCGCAGTCGGGGCAGAGCTGGTGATAGAACGAGTCCACCTGGGTGTATGGCTGCTTGCAGATGTAGCAGGGGCGTGCCTTCTGCAGCACTCCCGCAGTCGGCGCTGCGACGGTGATGGCGAGTGGGATGCCGCGGGTCTCGTCGTCGATGCGGTCCGGTGCTCCGGTTGCCGTGGCCGCGACGACGGCCCGGTCGGCATCCGCAATTTCGGCCCGCTTTTCGAGACGGCGGGTCTTCTTGACGGCCTTGAACATCCGTGCGGTGGCTTGGCGCACCGTCACAAAATCGGGGTGTTCTTCGTCGATGCCGTCCATGGAGGCGAGCACCCGAAGGGTCACCTCAAGGTCTGCTGGGTCAATCTGATGGTCGGAGGGCACACACGATTCTAAGATGTGGCACGGTTGACCCATGACTTCGA
>JBDTAD010000206.1:0-2904 GCA_039924815.1 Lacisediminihabitans sp. | reverse complement strand
CACCTCGAAGTAGGCGATCTGCGGCTGGTAACCAGCCTCGGTGAGGGTCTCGAAACCATACTGGATGAGCTGCGAAACGCCACCACAGAGCACGCTCTGCTCGCCGAACAGGTCGGTCTCGGTCTCCTCGGTGAAGGTGGTCTTGATGCCGCCTGCGCGCAGGCCGCCGATGCCCTTGGCGTACGACCAGGCGAGATCCCAGGCGTGACCCGAGGCATCCTTCTCCACGGCAACGATCACGGGAACACCGCGGCCAGCCTCAAACTCGCGGAGCACGGTGTGGCCAGGGCCCTTGGGTGCAACCATGATCACGTCGACGCCCTCGGGTGCCTCAATGTAGCCATAGCGGATGTTGAAGCCGTGTCCGAAGAGAATCGCCTTGCCCTCGGCGAGGTTCGGCTGGATGTCGTCCTTGTAGATGTGACGCTGGTACTGGTCAGGCGCAAGGATGACGATCAAGTCTGCCCAGGCAGACGCCTCCGCGACGGAGAGAACCTTGAATCCGGCCTCCTCCGCCTTCGGCTTCGATTTGGAGTCCGCCTTCAGGGCGACGACAACCTCAACACCGGAATCGCGCAGGTTCTGCGCGTGCGCGTGACCCTGCGAACCGTACCCGATGACGGCGACCTTCTTGCTCTGAACGATGGACAGATCCGCATCTTTGTCGTAAAAGATCTCGGTCACGGTGTTGCTCCTTGGTTGTTGTGTTCGGTCCCTGAGCTCGTCGAAGGGACGGCCCCGGTGGAGAGGCCCCTTCGACGAGCTCAGGGACCGTGGTTCTGTGTCAGTTCTTGAAGATTCTCTCTGTGATCGATTTCGATCCTCGACCGATGGCGAGAAGACCGGACTGAGCGATTTCCTTGATGCCATACGGCTCTAGCACGCGGAGCAGAGCCTGCGTCTTGGCAGTGTCGCCGGTGACCTCGATGACCAGGGCATCCGCTGTCACGTCGACGACGCGGGCACGGAACAGGTTGGTCGCCTCGAGAATTTGGCTGCGGGTCGTGTTATCGGCCCGTACCTTGATCAGCAAATGCTCGCGCTGAACGGTCTGCGCCTGGTCCAGCTCGACGACCTTGATCACGTTGATCAACTTGTTGAGCTGCTTGGTAACCTGCTCGAGCGGCAGCTCTTCGACATCCACGACCACGGTGATGCGTGACAGGCCGGGAATC
Source organism: Lacisediminihabitans sp. (assembly GCA_039924815.1). Taxonomy (GTDB): domain Bacteria; phylum Actinomycetota; class Actinomycetes; order Actinomycetales; family Microbacteriaceae; genus Parafrigoribacterium_A. Next base: position 1,729 of record JBDTAD010000206.1, on the reverse strand, counting down.
TCACTCTTACCTACCGCGAGGGATTCGATATTGAACCCGCGGCGCGCAAACAGGCCGGCGACGCGCGTCAGCAGACCGGGCTTGTCTTCAACCAAAAGTGACAGTACGTGTGTCATGGCTTACTCCGCCTCCCACTCGGGCGCGTGCTCTCGCGCATACTGAACGGCCGAATTTCCGACCCCCTGGGGAACCATCGGCCAGACCATGGCATCTTTGCTCACGACAAATTCGATCACCACCGGTCGATCATTCGTCTCGTTCGCAAGGATGATCGCGGCGTCAACCTCTTCTTTCTTGGTGACGCGGATGGCGAGGCAGCCGTACGCGTCGGCCAACTTCACGAAGTCCGGAATCCGCACGGTGTCGGCACCCGTGTTCAAGTCGGTGAAGGAATGCCTTCCGTCATAGAACATCGTCTGCCACTGGCGCACCATACCGAGCGAGGAGTTGTTGATCAGCGCAACCTTGATCGGAATCTGGTTGAGCGTGCAGGTGGCGAGTTCTTGGTTCGTCATTTGGAATGACCCGTCACCATCAATCACCCACACCGTGCGATCGGGTTGCGCAACCTTCGCCCCCATCGCGGCGGGGATGCCGTACCCCATCGTGCCCGCTCCTCCGGAGTTGATGAAGGAGTTGGGGCGCTCGTACTTGATGAACTGAGCCGCCCACATCTGATGCTGACCAACACCGGCCGCGTAAACACCCTCCGGCCCAGTGAGTGCCCCGACCCGTTGGATGACGTACTGCGGGGACAGCGAGCCGTCGTCAGGCTCTTCAAAGCCGAGCGGAAACTCGCTGAGGAGGTAGTTGAGCCGCGTCCACCACTCGGCAATATCCGGCTTGTGCTTCTTGATCGCCTCTGCGTATGCGACGGTGAGGTCGGCGATGACGTCCTTGGCATCGCCAACGATAGGAACATCGGCAACGCGGATCTTGGAAATCTCGGCCGGGTCGATGTCGACATGAACAACCTTGGCATTCGGCGCGAATTCGCTCGCCTTGCCCGTGACCCGGTCGTCGAACCGAGCACCGAGCGAGATCAGCAGGTCGGATTCTTGCAGCGCCAACACCGCGGGTACCGTGCCGTGCATGCCAGGCATACCCAGATGCTGCTTGTGCGAGTCAGGAAAAGCACCGCGCGCCATGAGCGTGGTGACCACGGGAACCCCTGTTGCCTCGGCCAGCTGGAGCAGCGCAGCAGCGGCGCCCGAGCGCACAACGCCACCACCGACGTAGAACACCGGCCGCTCGGCCGTGACCAGCAGCTGTGCCGCCGCCTGAATCTGCTTGCCATGAGCCTTGGTGACCGGGTGGTAGCCCGGCAGGTCAACCTTGGGCGGCCAGATGAACGGTGCTGAGTTTTGCTGCGCATCTTTGGTGATGTCTACCAGCACCGGACCGGGCCGGCCCGTCGTAGCGATCAGATAGGCGGCGGCAATTGTCGCAGGAACATCCTCTGGCCTAGTGACCAGGAAGGAGTGCTTGGTGACCGGCATGGTGATGCCGACGATGTCGACCTCTTGGAAGGCATCCGTTCCCATGGAGGTGGAGAACACCTGGCCGGTGATGGCGATGAGCGGAACCGAATCCATGTGGGCATCCGCGATTGCCGTAACCAGGTTGGTGGCACCGGGGCCAGACGTCGCGATGCAGACACCGACCCGTCCGCTCGAGGATGCGTAACCTTCTGCAGCGTGACCGGCACCCTGCTCGTGGCGAACCAGGA
>JBDTAD010000205.1:0-2037 GCA_039924815.1 Lacisediminihabitans sp. | reverse complement strand
CGGCATTCTCGGAGTCCCAGTCGAAATCTTCTGTGATGTTGTAGGTGGGTATGGGGAACGTGAACACTCGTCCAGTCGCATCTCCCCCGGTCATGACCTCGATGTATGCGCGATTGATCATGGCCATCTCTTCGGTGAGCTCTCCGTAGGTGTAGTCCTGCGCTACGCCACCAATCACGGGCACCTGTTCGCACAGGTCTTCCGGGCACACCCAATCGAAGGTGAGGTTGGTGAACGGCGTCTGCATGCCCCAGCGTGACGGCACATTGAGGTTGTAGATGATCTCCTGCATGAGCTGCAGTAGCCGCGAGTAGTCGAGCGCGTCGAGACGCACGAACGGGGCCATGTAGGTATCGAACGAGCTGAACGCCTGGGCTCCGGCCCACTCGTTCTGCATCGTGCCGAGGAAGTTGACGATCTGCCCCACCGCTGAGGAGAAGTGCTTCGGCGGCCCCGAATCGATCTTGCCGGGCACTCCGTTCAGCCCCTCCTCGATCAGCACCCGCAGCGACCAGCCGGCACAGTATCCGGCGAGCATGTCGAGGTCGTGGATGTGGAGGTCGCCCGAGCGGTGAGCGTCACCGATAGCAGCCGGGTACACCTCGGTCAGCCAGTAGTTGGCGATCACCTTGCCCGCGGTGTTGAGAATCAAGCCGCCCAGCGAAAATCCCTGGTTCGCATTCGCGTTTACCCGCCAGTCGGAGCGGTCGAGATATTCGTCAATAGTGCTTGCGACCTCGACAACGGAACCCCGCGGCCGTATCGCATCCGCTTCAGAAGCACGGGTAAAAACAGACAGTGTAGACATTGCGCGACCCTTTCTGATCGTGGACCGCCCCAGATCGGGAGGATCCCTTTTCAGAAAGGTAAACCTGAAACCACTATATATGGTGTTCCAAAATGCCGTGAATAACCAGATGTAGTGTTTTTACCTAGATTCGTGACCGCGTGGCGCACGAGTGTGCGCGGGGTGAGTTACCTGACGCGCACCGACAGGCAGGTGACGCAGCCCTCGAGCTTCTCGAACTCGCTGATGTCGACCGTGATCACCTTGTAGCCAAGGTCGGCAATGAGCGCAGCACTCTTCGGGGCTGACGCCGCCATGAGCACCGTGTCGGGCGCAACAACGACGACCGCTAGGCCTCCGATCTCGGGTACGGCGAGAAATCGATCGAAGATAGCGGCGTTATCGACCACGGGCGGGTAGCCGATGATGGTGCCGTCGGGAAGCGCGGTAACAGAACTCTTGAGGTGCAGCGCCATCGAGACGGGCACCGCCACGACCTTGAAGCCAAGTGGGGCCACGATCAGCCGTAGTTGGCGAATGCCCTCGGAGTTAGTGCGGCCACCACGCCCGACATAGACGGTCTTGCCCACCTTGAGAACGTCACCTCCGTCGAGGGTGCCGGGAGATACGATCCGCTCGATTCGCTGGCCAAGCCGCCGCACGGCCTTCTCAACCGCCTCAAGTTCGCCGTGCCGCGACTCCGCACCGGGGCTCCCCAGCACCGCGGTCTTGCCGAACATGACCACGGTATCTTCGATGAAGACCGAGTCGGCGAATTCGTTCGCAACCGGAACTTCGCGAATATCCCAGCCATGATTCGCCAGCGTGGTGACGTACTCATCCCACTGGCTGTTCGCAAGGTCGATATCAACGGGCACGCGCTCAAGGTGCGTCAGCTCACCATCGGCAAGACGGTCGGATGGCGCACGCACGAGAGCAATCTGTCGCGTCGTTCCCCCGTTAGGACCCCGCAGCAGACGCGACCATACGGTTGCGCCGAGAGTCACGGTAGCGATCACGATCGCGATGATGAAGATCAGGTTCGGACCGATGAGCGTCTGGAGCGCGTACTGCGCGACCTCCCCGTCGAACGGATGACCGCCCTCGGTAGCGTGAAGAGAGCTACCGATGAGCGACCCGAGTGCCCCGGCGACGACACCGCTCGCCACCGCCGTGTACCAGCGCCCGAAGCCACCCACGAGGGCCAGCACAACAGAGAACAGGAACGCGAAGAGCGCCGTCCAGATGAA
>JBDTAD010000204.1:0-2005 GCA_039924815.1 Lacisediminihabitans sp. | reverse complement strand
GATGCTGCTGGTACTGGTTCCGGTGTGCACGGTCCTCTATCCCGCTGAATTTTTGAAGGACCTGATGCAGCTTTACCAACTGATTCGCTGCCAGCGTGGCCAGGAATGTTCCGCTCTGGACCGGTTTGCGTTATTGGTCGTGGTCGGAGTCGCTGCGGTAGACGATCAGGACTTGCTTCTTCTCTCGCCCCAAAATATCGGAGAGTTCAGCGAGCCGTATTGATGTCTGCATGAGAAGTTGAGGCGATCTCGTCCAGAGGGCATCTATCCCATCCACAACCAAAACGATCGGAAAGTTCCAGAGTTCGATCAGATCCGGAATTGCGTCGTACACCGAGTCCCATCCAGAACCACACCATTCCGGAAACGGAAGAGCGGCTTTCATCGTCGCGACGATGGAAGCCGACGTGCTCACTTCTGCCACGTCGATTCTCGCGACCATTCCCTCGTCTCCTACCAAACCATTGAGACGAGATAAATCTTTATCGCGCAGAAAGTAGGGCTCGCCCTTGTCGCCTTCGCGCGTGATGTGGTTTGAAACCGGGTCTATCCATACGCTCATATTTACCAAGTCCTAAATGTTCCGTAGTGATCGGGCGAGTAGTAGAACTCCCCACTTTCTCCAGTAACGACACGCTCACCGCCACGAGGACCGGGACCAGACCACACATCACTCTCTTTGTAATAACCTGGGTCCTTCACCGGGAGTACGTTGTCGCGATTCTCGAAGACTCCCTTACCTCCCGCAGATTGGCCCTGCCTCACCCCTTCCGGTGGTCTCCCAGTATTCTTCATTGACCCCACGACTTCATCGACCTGGCTGCGTAGCGCCCTGGCCTCGGTGTCTATCACTCCTTGCCTGCTCGCTACGAATCGGGCGGCCGCGCCAGCGTCTTCGGCGATCCCTTCTCCCGAGCCAAGCGCTTTACCCGCCGCCGCGAGCTTCCCTGCAGAAGCGATTCCTGCGCCTGCACTGACCCCCGCACCGCCCAGTACAACTGTGCTGGCCACCGTCCCCGTTACTTGTCCGCCAAAGTAGAACCCGTCTTTCGCTACTGTGCAGTCGGAGCCGGGTGACAAGGCGTTTCGGGCGACGCTGCTCAGTCCGAAGGAGGCGCCATCTCCGAATCCGACGATGAAGCTGGTGATGTTGGCGCCGGGTCCGTGGAGGAGGCTGCCAGCGAGCCAGTCGAGTCCGTTGTCAATTGTCCAGAGCCCGTAGGGGTCGGTAGCGACAAGTGGGTCGTTGGATGCATACGCATACGGCTGATGGGTAATAGAAAGCGCCGGGTCGACGGTGATGAACTGTGCGGTTTTGGGGTCATAATCCCGTGCCCGCAGATAAACCAGCCCAGTGTCGGGGTCGGTCCAGTTGCCGGAGTATCCGATACTGGTGGTGCTGGTTCCGGTGTGGTCTGTCTGGTTGCCATACGGGTCGAACGTGAACGTACCGGTCACGGTCCCGGTGTTGTCGCTGATCATTCGGGGAGTGCCGATGAGGTCGTCGTGAAGATATTCGATCGCATGGGTTGTGTCATCGATCTGTGCGATCGGTGAACTGGACGGCCCATAAATATAGGAGTGCACGCCATCGTCGAGGAGAAGGGGAAGTTTCCCCGCGGTACTCCAAGTGAATGCTGCGGTGCCGCCTGCCGCGGTACGGGATTGACGCAAGTTGGTGCCATCGCTGGTGTATCCAATGACGTTCCCAGACGGCAACGCGACCGTGCCGAGAGCACCAGTAGCGGTATAGCTGTACTGGCTGTGTGACGCCAACACAGGGGCGGACGCAGCCGTGGCAGCACTAAGCCGTGCCCCTCGGGCGTCGTAAGTGAATGCCGTCGCCCCGCCAGCGGTCGGGGTGAGTGTGGTGAGCTCTTGCGCTGTGTTGTACGCCAGCGTGCTGCCGGTTGCGGTCTGGGTCACTAGTCCGCCGGGCGTTGCGGTATAGCTTGCGTTGGTGCTCGACCCACCGGTCGGGGTGGTCGCGACCGTGTTCAGCTGG
>JBDTAD010000203.1:0-4290 GCA_039924815.1 Lacisediminihabitans sp. | reverse complement strand
TGGTAGCACTCCATGAAGTTCTCAATGATGAGCTTCCAGTTTGCTTTCACGTCGTAGGTAATGCGCCGGCCGACGGAGAGAGTCTCCACCTGGTAGTGATCGAGGTTTGATACCTCCCCGAGTCTGGTGACAACCTCACTGAGCACGGTGTCCTCGAACGACGGCGGCTCGTCAGCCAGACAGACCCAGATGTAGCCCAGCCACTCGCGCACATGAACGGGGATCAACCCTCGTTCGTGGCGATCGATATCCGGCATGTCCGTGAGGTTCGGAGCGGCTATGAGCTTGCCGTCCAGGTCGTAGGTCCAGGCGTGATATCCGCACTGGAAAGACCGCTGGCCCTCTTCGCATTCGCCAATGAGCACTTGCTTTCCGCGATGACGGCACACGTTGTAGAACGCGCGCGCCTCCCCCTTGCGGTTGCGGCTGACAATCAGCCGCTCGCGGCCGACTTGAACGGTCTTGAACGCGCCGGGCTTCGACACCTCGCTGCTCCTGACCACGCAGAACCAGCACTTCTCAAACAGCTTCTCCTGCTCCATCGCAAAGACCGCAGGATCCCAATACGCAGACCCCGCGAGCGTTGGCATCAGTGAGCCGGCGAGTGGCTCGTCAATTTGTTCAATGATCATGGTGCATCCTGCTCCTATTCGGTCGTGCTGGAGAAGCAAAACAGCTTCTCGTTCTCATGCCAGAGTCCGCTCCGGTACGTTGTTGGACCGCGCTGCGGCCGCGAGGCGCTTCGTCCACGAAGCAACCAAGTGCTGTTGGTTAATCCCGACAACCGCCACGGGTTCGCCAGCACGTCGAAATACCTGGAACAGGTCCCCGGTCTCGAGGCTCCCGGCCTCGGTCACTACCTCTTCCGAACCCAGTAGGCGCCCAGCGAACTGAATCCGCGAGCCGCACTGGTCAGACCAGACATAGCTCGGGCGCAGTGCTCGGACCGGTCTTTCCCCGGTCAGCAGAAAGTGGATCGCAGCTACCGGGCGTTCGCGCGAGTCCGTCCAGTGCGCCACCCGGTGATGGCGCCCGCGAATCGGGTCGAACCAGGCACTGCAGTCTCCGACCGCGATTACTCCCGGGGCGCTCGTCGACCCGAACTCACCACAGGCCACGCCGTCGGGCAGTTCGAGTCTGGAGTCGGCCAACCAGCCAACGGCGGGAATGGATCCGATCCCTACGACAACCACGTCGGCTGGTACGACTTCGCCGGATGCCAGTTCGACACCGGTCACGTGGGTAGTGCCGAGAATCGCCGTGACGGGCGCATTATTCCTGATCACGATCCCGTGGCTGCGCTGAAGTTCTTGCACGGCGGTTCCGACGGCGAGGCCGAGCGTGCGGCTTAGCGGCGCGTCTGAAGACCCCAACACTGTGACCTCGAGCCCGAGTCCGCGTGCGGTCGACGCTACTTCGAGGCCAACGAAACCGGACCCGACCACGACCAGATGCGCCCCGGGAACCAGCTCCGGCCGCAGCCGATTAGCGTCGTCAAGGGTGCTCAGGATGTGGGCACCGGGTGGCATCGAGGGGAGCGCTCGAGCGGTGGATCCCGTAGCGATGATCACGGCATCCGAACGCAAAATAGTGCCGTCGGCCAGCGTGACCGCCCGCTGACCGGGGTCGAGGCTGACCGCTCGTGCCCCGAGCATCCAGTCCGCGCCCAGATCTTCCCCTTCGGCCTCGAGCGATAACTCGTTCTCATCGATAACGCCGGCAAGGTATTCCTTGGTCAGCGGCGGACGATCATAAGGGCGATGGGTCTCGTCACCGACGACGGTAATGGATCCGTCAAACCCCTCTCGACGGAGTGCGCGCGCACTCGCGTGCCCGGCCAACCCCGCGCCCAGAATGGCCACGGTCTTGAGTTTGTTCATCCGGCATGCCTCAGTAGCTCGTACCGGGCGGCAAATTGGGCTCTGCTTGTGAGATCGTCACGTGGATGTCACCGTCAATGATCGAAACCTCGTGCGTGCGCACCGGCCGCTTGGCCGGCGGAGCGTCAACCGCCCCGGTCCTGAGGTCGAACTTCGAGGCGTGCAGCGGGCACTCCACGCTGCAGTCTTCTACCCAGCCGTCAGCCAGTGACGCATTCTGGTGAGTGCACGTGTCATCGAGCGCGAAGAATTCATCATCTTCGGTGTGGAAGATCGCAATAGGAGGAGTGACCGCGTCAACACGCATGGCCTCACCGATTGGAATGTCTTCGAGAGCACAGATCCGCATCGAACTCCTTTGTTCGCACTATGTACAACGTACCTCAGTATATGCAACATAATGTTCCTTGTACGGTTCACCTGTCAAGCAAAAGTGCCAAGTCCGTCTGCTGTGACCCCCGCCGCCGAGTTAGGGCTATGAAACCCCACGCGATAAAGAAGACTGCCCGCGTCAGCGCGGATTCACTTCGCTTACTTTGCAGCCCAGCGCGGCAGTAACAAGAGGAGCGCGAGCACGGCACCGATGGTGCCTCCGAGCGAGTTGGCGAGGATGTCGCCAAACGACGCGTACCGGTGGGGGAGAAACAATAGCTGGCTGAGCTCGATCATGCTCGACAGTGCAACGCAGAGGATGATCGCCCACCACCAGCGCGCACCGAACAGCAGTGCGAGCAGGAGCCCTACGGGCACGAAAAACAGAACGTTCGCCGAGAACTCGACCCTGGCGTAGGTGATAAACCCGAGATCGTGGCGGGCTAGGGCACGCAACACCCGAAACAGGAGTCCGTCGATCCCCCTGTCGACCGGCGTGGGATAAAGCCCGATGATCGCCACAAACGCCAGGTAGCCGATGAGGAGACCGCGGATGACAACCTTGCGGCGACGCGTGTGGGCTTCACCAGAAGAAGGCGGCGGCGAAATAGAGACTAAACCTCAGCGAGGCGCTTGGCCGCGACGATCTCCGCGATCTGCACCGCGTTGAGAGCGGCCCCTTTGCGCAGGTTGTCGTTGCTGATGAACAGGGCGAGTCCGCGTCCGTTCGGCACACCCTCGTCTTGGCGGATACGACCGACGTAGCTGGGGTCGGTGCCGGCCGCCTCGAGCGGGGTTGGGACATCCGTGAGTACGACGCCGGGGGCATCCGCAAGCAGTTCCTTCGCTCGGGCAACCGAGAGCGGCGAGGCGAACTCGACGTTGATCGAGAGCGAGTGACCACTAAAGACGGGCACGCGCACGCAGGTTCCGCTGACCAGAAGGTTTGGCAACTCGAGGATCTTGCGACTCTCGTTGCGCAGCTTCTTCTCTTCGTCCGTCTCGAACAGGCCATCGTCAACGAGGTTGCCAGCGAACGGCACGACGTCGAAGGCGATTGTCTTCGGGAAGGTTTTCGCCGTGGGGAAAGTGACGGATGAGCCATCGTGCACGAGTGCGAGCGCGCCCTGCTCCACTGCGGCCTTCGCCTGCACGAGCAGTTCTTCGCCGCCGGCCAGCCCCGCGCCGGAGACCGCCTGGTACGTGCTCACGATGAGACGCTCGAGGCCGGCCTCAGCATCCAGAACCTTAAGCACCGGCATCGCCGCCATGGTGGTGCAGTTCGGGTTCGCGATGATGCCCTTGTGGGCGTCGTCGATCGCGTGCGGGTTGACTTCGCTCACGACGAGGGGAACCTCGGGGTCCATGCGGAAGCCGGAGGAGTTGTCAATGACGAGCACGCCGGCGGCGGCGAAACGAGGCGCCTGAGCCTTGGATGTCGTGGCCCCAGCCGAGAAGATCGCCACGTCCAGCCCGGTCGGGTCCGCCGTCGAGGCATCCTCCACCACGATCTCGGAACCCTTCCATGGGAGGGTCGTGCCAGCGCTGCGCGCGGAGGCGAAATAGCGGATCTCGGCAACGGGAAAATCGCGCTCTTCGAGGAGTCGGCGAACAACAGCACCAACCTGGCCGGTGGCGCCGACGACGCCGATTCTTACTCCCTTTCTCGCTTCGACAGGCTCAGCGACCGTTCTCTTAGAATCGCTCATCGCCCTGTACCTCCGTGCACTACAGCTTCTTCGTCGCCATCCAGTCCGAACGCGCTGTGTACCGCGAGCACGGCCTCGTTCACGATGTCTGCCCGAGTGACGACCGAAATGCGGATCTCACTCGTGGAAATCATCTCGATGTTGATGCCGGCCTCGAACAGTGCCGTGAAGAGCTTGGAGGATACGCCCGCGTTGGTTCGCATGCCGGCGCCGACGACGGCGAGCTTGGCAATCTGGTCGTCGTACTGCAGGGAATCGAAGCCAACATCCTCTTTGCGGCTGTTGAGCACCTGCATGACCCGGGCGCCATCCGCCATCGGAAGAGTGAA
>JBDTAD010000202.1:0-3016 GCA_039924815.1 Lacisediminihabitans sp. | reverse complement strand
TTGGAGCGAGGCAGATGGGAAAGAGGATGCCCGCGAGCATCGCGCTGGCAATCGGCTTCGGGATGCGGGTGATCAGACTGCCGAGCGCGGGCCAAATCCCGCACAACACAATGAGCGCGGCACAGACCAGGAAAGCGCCCACCGCCGAGGCAAAGTTTGCGTGGTTATGGCCCGCAGCAACAAGCAAGGCCGCGCCGGGTGTCGACCAGGCGAATGAGATCGGGATCTTGTAGTACCAGGCAAGACCGATGGAGCTGATGCCCACGGTCAGGCACAGTGCGAGCAGCCCAGATGACGCTTCCCCGTCGGACGCACCAACCGCTTTCAGCCCTGCGATAACCAGAGCGAACGAGGTCGCAAACCCTGAAATTGCCGCGACGATTCCCGCACTGATCGGCTGGACGATGTGCGCTTTCAGGGTGATGTGCGCATTCAGGGCGTCAGGCGGACTTCTCGTGGCGTACTGCGCGACGCGGCACGATGGTGGGTGCTGCGTTATCGAGCACGGTCTGCTTCGTGACGATGACGCGCTCGACGTCGTCGCTCGAGGGCACCTCAAACATGATCGGCCCGAGCACCTCTTCCATGATCGCCCTCAGTCCGCGCGCGCCCGTCTGACGCAACACCGCAAGGTCGGCAATGGACTCAAGTGCGTCGTGCTCAAACTCCAGCTCGACATTATCGATCTCGAACATGCGCTGGTACTGGCGCACGAGCGCGTTCTTCGGGGTCGTGAGAATTTCCATGAGTGCAACCTGGTCGAGTGGCGTCACCGTTGCAACAACGGGCAGCCGGCCGATGAACTCTGGAATGAGACCAAACTTGTGCAGATCTTCGGGCAGCACCTCACCAAAGAGGTTCACGTCGTCGCCCTTGCTATGCAGCGGAGCACCGAATCCGATGCCCTTTTTGCCGGCCCGTTGGGAAATGATCTCTTCTAGCCCTGCGAAAGCACCCGCAACGATGAACAGCACGTTGGTGGTGTCGACCTGGATAAATTCCTGATGTGGATGCTTCCGTCCGCCCTGCGGAGGAACCGAGGCCACCGTGCCCTCGAGGATCTTAAGCAGCGCCTGCTGTACGCCCTCTCCCGAGACATCGCGAGTGATCGACGGGTTCTCTGCCTTGCGGGCAATCTTGTCGATCTCGTCAATGTAGATGATGCCGGTCTCGGCCCGCTTGACGTCGTAGTCAGCAGCCTGGATGAGCTTCAGAAGAATATTCTCGACGTCTTCTCCGACGTATCCTGCCTCGGTGAGCGCCGTGGCATCCGCAACAGCAAACGGCACATTAAGCCTCTTTGCCAGCGTCTGGGCCAGATAGGTCTTGCCGCAGCCAGTCGGGCCGATCAAAAGGATGTTTGACTTGGCAATCTCAACATCGTCGATCACGGCGTCGGCCGCGCCGATCGTGTTGTGGGCACGAATGCGCTTGTAGTGGTTGTAGACAGCGACAGACAGAGCCTTTTTCGCTGCTTCCTGGCCGATCACGTACTCCTCGAGGAAGCTGTAGATCTCTTTCGGCTTGGGGAGTTCGAATTCGCTCGACGTCTCCTCGCCTGCTTCAGCCAGCCGCTCCTCGATGATCTCATTGCAGAGCTCAACGCACTCGTCGCAGATGTACACCCCGGGCCCAGCAATGAGCTGCTGCACCTGCTTTTGACTCTTACCGCAGAAGGAGCATTTGAGTAGGTCGGCGCTCTCGCCTATACGGGCCATGCTCGGCCTCCTCCTGGTCGGGATTCGCATCATCGCGAACCGGTAAACGATACGGCGCTCGAAATTGCCGTAGTGCTGTTTTACGAGCCTAACCCGACACGGCGACACGGACGTGCATCGTGGAGTATTGCTACGCGGCGTGCCGTGACCGCCGGAGGTGTTCGTCGGCGGGTTACTCCCACCTCCCGCGGCCGGTTCGAGGGCGCAAGCGGTGACGACACAGCCTCACTGCGACACCTAGACTCGTGAGTGAACCTTGCAGGGATCTTCACTCAGGAGCAGCCATGACATCACGCTGGGCGCGCGTCGCCCGCGGTCTCGTGGCGGCGGTGATTTCGCTGTTTTCTGCCGCTTCGTTCCACATTATTGCCGGTGGCCGCACACCGACAATACTTGCCTTGCTGAGTTGCCTCGTGGTCTCGACCTTCGTGTGCGTCGCCCTTTCCGGCAAGAAGCTTTCACTGCCGAAACTCAGCACAGCGGTCGCGGTAAGCCAGTTTCTCTTCCACAGCGTATTCAGCCTCTGGACGACTAATCCCTTGTCAAGCGGAGTTGCCGGGCGCGTCCACGACCACCTTTTAGTTTTTATTCCCCAGGCTTTGTCGCCGGTTGCTGCCGAGTCCAGCATGTGGCTAGCGCACGCGATCGCTGCCGTCGCAACGATTGCAGCTCTCAGCCGCGGCGAAGCGGCGTTTTGGAGCTTGCTCACCACGGCACGCCTGTGGGTCGGCACCATCTTTGCCAAACTCGCCCTCGTCATCCCCGCGAGAACACCGCGACCGGCGTCCCCTGTGCTCAGAGTCCTGCGACGCCGCGAACTCCTACTTCTCTTCTCTTCTCTTCACCACCGCGGGCCACCGTCTCAAATGCTTGCGCTGCTTGCCTTGGCCTAAAGCGCTCGCCCAGTTCTAAAACCGATTCGCGAGCACGATTCGATCGTCACGATCAGCGTTCCATCATCCGATCGCACTCTGAAGATAATTGCGGTCGCTTAAGCGCCGCGCTCGGAAATTGCACCAACTAACTTTTGAGGACAACACAAGAATGAAAAAGAAGCTCGGCACCACAATCGCACTCGCGGCCGGCGTATTACTAGCCGTCGCAGTTCCGCTCTCCGCAAGCGCACACGTCACAGTGGCCCCAAACGCAGCAGCAGCGGGTTCCTACGCGCTCGTCACCTTCAAGGTGCCGACCGAATCGGCCACCGCGGTCACGAATAAGCTCGAGGTAGACCTACCGACGGACACCCCCTTCACCAGCGTCAGTTATGTGCCGGTCACAGGGTGGACGGTTGATCT
>JBDTAD010000201.1:0-4685 GCA_039924815.1 Lacisediminihabitans sp. | reverse complement strand
TGACGTAGTCCTTGCCTTCGATACGGGCCTTGCCCTTGGCGCGGGCCTCGGCGATCGAACCGGTCTCGATGAGGTCGTCGAAGCCGATGACCTCGGCCTTGATAAAGCCCTTTTCGAAGTCGGTGTGGATGACGCCGGCGGCCTGCGGAGCCTTCCAGCCCTTGTGAATCGTCCAGGCGCGCGACTCCTTCGGGCCAGCGGTGAGGTAGGTCTGCAGCCCAAGAGTGTCGAAGCCGATGCGAGCGAGCTGGTCGAGGCCGCTCTCTTCTTGGCCCGTCGACGCCAGTAGCTCTGCGGCATCCTCAGCGTCCAGGTCGATCAGTTCAGACTCGAGCTTCGCGTCGAGGAAGATTGCCTTCGCCGGCGTGACCAATGCAGCCAGCTCAGCGAGCTTGGCAGCATCGCCGAGGATCGCCTCGTCAACGTTGAACACGTAGATGAAAGGCTTCGTGGTGAGCAGGCCCAGCTCGCGGATGAGCTCGAGATCGATCTTGGTGCTGGATGACAGCGGCTTGCCGTCGTTGAGCCACGCCACCGCTGACTTCGCAGCGTCGAGCACCGCTGGCTCGGTGCGCTTCGTCTTGACCTCTTTTTCGTACCGTTCGACGGCCTTGTCGAGAGTCTGCAGGTCGGCAAGGATGAGCTCGGTATTGATGGTCTCCATGTCTGAGGCCGGATTCACCGCACCGTCGACGTGCACGACATCCGGGTCAGCGAAACCACGAATCACCTGCGCGATGGCGTCAGCCTCGCGGATGTTCGCGAGGAACTTGTTACCCAGGCCTTCACCGACGGACGCACCCTTGACGATGCCTGCGATGTCGACGAAGGAGACGGGAGCCGACAGGATGCGCTCGCTGTGGAAGAGCTCGGCAAGCTTGACGAGCCGTGCATCCGGGAGGTTCACCACTCCCACGTTCGGCTCGATCGTGGCGAAGGGATAGTTCGCCGCGAGCACCTGGTTCTTGGTGAGTGCGTTAAAGAGGGTGGACTTGCCGACATTCGGAAGTCCGACGATTGCAATAGTGAGAGCCACGGGCACCAAGTCTATCGGCGGGCACGTCGCTGACGAGCCGTGAGTCGGTCATGGACGCCGGTAGCGAAAGCACACGGTGATGTAAGGGAAATCGAAGCTCTCACGGTCACGCGTCTCTGGATGCGAGTCGAGCAGCGCAGAGACTGCCGTGAGAGTTTCCTCCTGTTCCGGCGCTGACATCACGGCGAAGTAGCTGCGTGAACGCACCAGATCGAGAATTCCGTCGCGCGTGTACGAGGCGCTCCAGGCGAACTGGGCGTTCTCAGGAGCTTCGAAAGGTTCTGCGACGTTCGGCGTGCCCACGTCATCGGTGAACTGATCGCCATCAGCGTGCATCGCGATCCCGAGTTCTCGCACCCAGTCCACGCGCTCGTCACGGAGGTTCCAGAGCAGTCCGAGGGTGCCGCCCGGCACGAGAACCCGAGCCACTTCGGCCGAGGCGGGCGCAACGTCGACCCAGTGCCACGCCTGCGCAAAGGTCACCGCATCGACGGAACTGTCTGCGAGCGGGATGTGCTCCGCTGTGCCCTCGCGGGCATCCACTCCGGGCAAGGTATCGCGTACCACCTGGAGCATGTGCGGGGACGGATCGATGGCGACGACGTCTCGGCCTGGCGACTGCAACAGTCGGGTGAACTTGCCGGTGCCCGCGCCAATGTCGGCTATGCGGGTGGCATCCGACGGCACGAGCCAGTCGACCGCGCGCGCGGGATAGCTGGGCCTGGCCGCGTCATAGACGCCAGCGACCGAGTCGAAGGATGCTGCATGCAGCTCTTTATCGCGTCGCTCTGCCATGCCTCAACGCTACCCGCGGCCGCCATAACTCAGGCAGTTTTCTCCACCGGGATGAGACACGCCGCTGCCGGGCACGCCACACCTGATTTTGCCTGAGTTGCGAACACACGGGCGGGTCATCCGGCCTGCTGTCGGCGGTGCGTGCGACGATACGGACATGGCCGTCGACTTCACCGCTATCGATTTTGAAACCGCCAACTCCTCCAGCGCCTCAGCGTGTTCGGTGGGACTCGTGAAGGTGCGAAACGGTGAGGTGGTCGACCAGGGCTACTGGCTGATTAAGCCACCGCTCGGCCACGACGCGTTCAACGAGTGGAACATCCGCATTCACGGCATCATGGCAGCGGATGTCGTCGATGCCCTGCTCTGGAGCGAGCAACTCCCCCAGCTGGTTGCCTTCGCAGGTGACGATCTGCTCGTCGCCCACAATGCCGGATTCGACATGGGCGTGATCACTGCAGCGTGCGCCGCCAGCTATGTCGAGGCCCCATCGTTCTCGTACCTGTGCAGCCTGCAGATCGCGCGCAAGACCTACAACCTCGACTCCTATCGCCTGCCTGTTGCCGCGATGGCGGCGGGCTTCGAGGATTTCGCCCACCACAATGCACTCGCGGATGCCGAAGCCTGCGCCGCGATCATGGTGCACGCTGCGGGGTGCCACGGTGCATCCGACCTGACGCAGCTCGCTACGATTACGGGTGCGCGCATCGGCGCGATCGGTTCTGCCGCCACCGACCAGCGCTCGATGGCACTCGGCTAGACCGCTTTACTGGTCGTTGGAGTAACTCGGCTTGCCATCAACGAACGCGACCGTACCGTCCACACCAAAGTCGGTTTCGGCGCTGTCAGTGTAGCTTCCGAAAAAGGTCGAGGTGTAGGTCACAGTTGCCGATCCTTCATGGTCTGTAACGACTGTCCATCCACCGTTAGATGACTGTTCAAGATGGAAGGTCGGTGCCGTACCGAGGGCCCAGGAAACCGCGGTCATGGTTCCGAAGGAGTAATACCGGAACGGACATCCAGTCGGAGCGATATCCGTGGATGCGGCGCAACGCTTAAGCATGTCGGAGACCTGCGTTGATACCTCTTGCGTGAAGTCATCCGTTGGCTTGAGCGCCAAGGTCAACTCGGCAGGCTCAGAGGCGGCATACTCATTCATTCCTACCGTCGCCTTATCCGGAGCCGCGGTCACCCACTTGTTACCACTGGGGAGGGAGGCCGTGTAGGTGCCAGGGAATACCGGAAGTTGAAGGAATCCCGTGTCTCGTGCGTTCTGGGGTATTACAACCGTTGCTCCATTGATCACTACAGCCTTCACTCCAGAGGGAACACCAATCGCCAGTTGGGGCAACTTGACAGCATCGAGCTTCCACGCGTCAAAGAAGAGCCAAGACTTTCCTGCACGATGCAGCGCGAACTGTGTGGTCGACTTGCCGCCAGCCTGCCGAGACTCGACGACAACACTGGCAACGTCACCCGACGACTCCGCGCTGATGACCCGATGACTCGTCAAGCCTGACGGTGTCACCGCGAGGACTCTGTTTGTCAGCAGCACCCGATCCGCAGCCGAGGCGTCTATTCCGCCGCGTGAGATCGCCTGACCGGCATCCTTTGCTTCGACGCTGTTGAGGTACCCATCGACCGCGCTTTGAGGGCTGAACACCGTGCTGTTGAGCACAGAAATGGAAACCGATCCGAGAATAATGAGCGCGACCACGCCACCCGCGATACTCACAATCGTGATCACTCGCCGCCGACGCTCAGGAGTTAGCGGCACAGGATCACTACCGCCGGCGGCAAGAGTCAGCAGCGGAACCCCCGCCCTTCCAAGGGTTCGACCCACACGCTCTACGGCCGAAGGCTGTACCAGCGTGAGCAAGAACGGTGCAACCCACAGCGCAGCCACTTCAACGAGGGCACCGAAAATTGCAAAAACAAAGAATGTCCATACGGCTGGTCCTACACCCACCGACGTGGAGGCAAATCCAGCGAGCATCGAACTACCGAGACCAAGAAGGCCTGAGGCGTTTCCTCCCTGACTCAACCCTGACGCATCAACATGGCTCCATAGCGCCACACTTCCGAGCAATGAAACAGCTATTCCCAAGACGGTGAACAATCCCACCGTAGTGAGCCAATTCGCAACGACTGTGGGGCCATTCACCCCCCTCCGGAGCCGCAGCACGACCCCGATAAACACGATCAGAACGAGGTTGATCACGACAGCAACAAGAACAACCCACCCCGGGAAAGCCCCGGGCAGAGAAACCGCAGTGCCGAAAGCCGAAACGCCTGGAAGCGAAGCGACAGGCCCGGTGAGGGAAAGGACCGAAAAAAGAACCAGCGCAAAGCCGTCGACAACGAGGGTGGGCAGCCAGAACGGACTTGAGAGAAGCGAAGCCGGGCCCGCATTAACCGCCACTGTCACGAACAGCGTGGCACCGATCAAGATCCCGCCGAGGACAAGATAAAGCACAACCACGGGGATGCTGGCAATCGCCGCAGCACGGAATTTGCCGATCGACACACTCACAGAATCCTTGGCCGCAACCCGTGCGCGTGCTCCGTAAGCCACAAGAGTACCGACGAAAAGGGCACCGAAGAAAAGGCTAAAACTTGCGGACGTACCCGCTATCGTCACGCTGCCCAGGTTCAGCATCGAAGACCCCAGGCCGCCGGTACTGAACTCGGGACGAAGAATCGCAGCAAACAGAATCGAGACCACTGCGAGCACGAGCCCGGTTGTTGCCGAAAGTAGCCAGCGACGACCGCGGGTTTGCGTGGGGTGAAGCTTTTCGTCACGCCGCGCGAGAAAAATGACCCCAATCACTACCACGGCAGTAACGAGCAGCGG
>JBDTAD010000200.1:0-13820 GCA_039924815.1 Lacisediminihabitans sp. | reverse complement strand
ACGGACTAGTCCGTCGGGCAATAGTAAGAACGTCAACAAGGAGAGAAATGCCCAAGCAGAAGACCCACTCCGGGGCCAAGAAGCGTTTCAAGGTCACCGGTAGCGGCAAGATCATGAAGCAGCAGGCCGGCATGCGCCACAACCTGGAGGTTAAGTCGGGCAAGCGCAAGCGCAGCCTGAACAAGGACGAAGCGGTGGCACCAGCCAACGTGAAGACCATCAAGAAACTTCTCGGCCTCTAATCCGCCGACCGAGACACTTTTAAGGAACCAAGAAGATGGCAAGAGTAAAGAGGGCGGTTAACGCCCACAAGAAGCGTCGCGTAATTCTCGAGCGCGCCAAGGGTTACCGTGGCCAGCGTTCACGGCTGTACCGCAAGGCCAAGGAGCAGGTCACTCACTCCCTCGTCTATGCATACCGTGACCGTCGTGCCCGCAAGGGCGACTTCCGTCGCCTGTGGATCCAGCGCATCAACGCTGCGTCGCGTGCGAACGGACTCACCTATAACCGCTTCATCCAGGGTCTAAACCTGGCCGGTATTCAGGTCGACCGCCGCATCCTGGCGGACCTTGCCGTAACTGAGCCGGCTACCTTCGCCGCCATCGTTGCTGCTGCCAAGGCCGCACTTCCTGAGGACACCTCCGCACCCAAGGTGAACGCAGCCTGAGCATCGCCTGACCAGCGTGGGGCGGTGCGGCCCGGTGCACAGCATCCGGCTACCATTGGTCTTATGTTGGACAATCCGCGTTCCCCTAGGGTTCGAGCGGTGGCAAAACTTGCCAAGAGAGAGGCCCGGTCTCAGACCGGGCTCTTTCTGTTGGAGGGGCCACAGGCGGTTCGAGAGGCTCTAACCTTCCGACCGCAGTTGGTCGTGGAGCTTTTCGCCACTCCGACCGCGCTTGAGCGCCATGCTGACATCGCTCGCGCGGCCGCGGAGGCCGGGATCGATAGCGAGTTTGTCACGGAGCATGTGCTTGACTCGATGGCGGACACGGTGACACCCCAAGGGATCGTCGCGGTGTGCCAGCAATTCCCCACTTCGGTCAAGGACATTCTTCGACCGGATGCGGATGGCCGAGTCCCGAGACTGATCGCCATCCTTGAAGAGGTGCGGGACCCTGGAAATGCTGGCACGATCATCCGTGCTGCGGATGCCGCAGGCGCCGACGGAGTTATCTTCAGCGGACGCAGCGTCGACCTCTACAACCCCAAGGTCGTCCGTTCGTCTACCGGCTCCATCTTCCACGTGCCCGTTGCTGTTGGTGCTGAGCTGGAACCATTGCTGCAGCGTGTCCATGCGGCGGGAATGCAGGTGCTTGCTGCGGATATAAAGGGCGATGACTTGTTGTCCGCGCGACAGCGAGGAACGTTAGCTGGGCCCACCGCATGGCTGTTTGGCAACGAGGCCCGGGGTCTTACGGATGAGCAGCTGGCGATGGCTGACGCGGCAATCACCGTTCCCATTTACGGTAATGCCGAATCCATGAACCTCGCGACGGCAGCCTCCGTCTGTCTCTATGAGAGCGCGTTCGCTCACCGAACGGTTTAACTGCAAGCGCTTGTAACGCGTAGGTCACGAAGTTGCACTGGCGTTGCCATTTGCATCACGAGTGTGATTATCTGGGCTGATGGAGCCCTCACACAGTGGTGACCCCCTGGTCGTCATCGATCACGTCAACAAGCACTTTGGCGACCTTCACGTTCTCAAAGACATAACGACCACCGTCGCTAAGGGTGAAGTTGTTGTCGTCATCGGACCAAGTGGGTCGGGCAAGTCGACTCTCTGTCGAGCGATCAATCGCTTAGAAACGATCGACAGCGGAACAATCATGATTGACGGAGTTCCGCTTCCAGAAGAGGGCAAGGGGCTCGCTCGGCTGAGGGCAGAGGTCGGCATGGTCTTTCAGTCGTTCAACCTGTTCGCGCACAAGACGGTGCTCGAAAACGTCACCCTCGGCCCGCGCAAGGTTCGCGGGCAATCCAAGGCGGTGGCTAACGAGCACGCCATGCAGCTGCTCGATCGTGTCGGCGTGGTTAATCAAGCATCCAAGATGCCCTCCCAGCTCTCCGGAGGTCAGCAGCAGCGCGTAGCTATCGCGCGCGTGCTTGCGATGGATCCCAAGGTCATCCTGCTGGACGAGCCAACCTCGGCACTCGACCCGGAGATGATTTCGGAGGTCCTGGATGTCATGGTCCAGCTCGCACAGGACGGCATGACCATGGTCGTCGTGACCCACGAGATGGGCTTTGCGAGAAAGGCCGCCGACCGGGTCCTTTTCATGGCGGACGGCGAGATTGTCGAAGAGGCCGCTCCTGAGCAATTCTTCACCAACCCCCAGAGCGTGAGAGCGAAGGACTTCCTCTCGAAAATACTTACCCACTAGATCAGTGAGTAAGCAACACAGCTAGGAGACAACCATGAGACTCAAAAAAAGTCTGATGATTACCGCCATTGCCGCTGCGAGTGTCCTCGGGCTCGGTGCATGTGCATCGGGAGGCGGCGGGGCTGCACCGCCCGTTGCCAAGGCGCCGAAGTTTGAGGCAGGAACTACCATGGCGAAACTCGCCAAGGCGGGCACAATCACTATCGGGACCAAGTTCGACCAGCCGTTGTTCGGGCTTAAAGGGCCGGACGATAAGCCCGTCGGATTCGACGTTGAAATCGGCAAGCTCATCGCGGGTGAGCTCGGCATAGCACCAGATAAAATCAAGTGGGTCGAGACTGTATCGGCGAACCGTGAGCAGTTCGTCGAAAATGGCACGGTCGACATTGTCGTCGCCACCTACACGATCAATGACAAGCGCAAGGAAGTCATTTCCTTTGCGGGGCCGTACTACAACGCGGGCCAGGACATCCTCGTGTTGAAGGGCAACCCGGACGACATAAAGGGACCGAAAGATCTCGACGGCAAGGCCGTGTGCAGCGTAGCGGGGTCGACATCGGAGAAGAACATTTCCGAGTACAACGTGAACCTCATCACGACCGACACCTATTCGAACTGTCTCGATCCGCTGCGTAACGGCAAGGTTGCTGCTGTGACGACAGACAATGTCATCCTCGCTGGTCTTGCAGACCAGAACGAGGGAGAGTTCGAGGTTCTGAGCAACCCGTTCACCGAGGAGCCTTACGGGATTGGACTTGCCCACGACGATGACGCTTTCCGCAACTTCATTAATGACGTGTTGGAGAAATCCTATAAGGACGGCACCTGGGCAAAGGCGTGGGAATCCACTGCAGGCAAGGTTCTGAAGACTCCGGCGCCGCCGACTGTCGATCGCTACAGCAACTAGTTACAGCACTGTGGGCCCCTCGCGCGCGTGCGCGGGCGGGCCCACTGTACTGACGTACTCGACCGTCCTTGGAGGTGATGAGTGGACGCCATAATCGACGTGACGCCGATCTATCTGAACGGCTTCTTAGTAACGCTCCAGTTGCTGGTGGTCTCCGGCACAGGTGCATTCATTCTTGGCATCATCGTTGCGATCATGAGAATCTCACCGGTGCCGTCGTTGCGCGTGTTCGCGACGGTGTACACGGAGGTGATCAGAAACGTACCGCTGTTGCTGGTGCTGCTTTTCTGCGGCGTGGTTGTGCCGCAGCTCGGCTCCAAGCTCGACTTCTTTCCGCTCGCACTCATTGGGTTAGCGGTCTACACCTCTCCGTTTGTCGCAGAGGCTATTCGATCCGGATTCAACGGGGTGCCCGTGGGTCAGGCCGAGGCTGCTCGTAGTGTCGGGATGGGCTTCCTGCAAACCGTCACTCTCGTTGTCCTTCCGCAGGCAGGGCGCATGGTGGTGCCACCGCTCATTAACGTCTTCATCGCCCTCACCAAGAACACCTCCGTGGCGGGAATCTTTTTTGTCGACGAACTTTTCAAACAGACCGGTGCGGCAACCCGTGACAATCCCGGTTCAGTGATTTTGGTTCTTGTCTACGCGGCAGTTCTGTACCTGGTCATGACCATCCCGCTCGGTCTCATCGCCGGAGCAGTAGAAAAGAGAGTGGTGGTGTTGAGATGACCAGCGTGCTGTATGACGTTCCCGGGCCAAAAACGCGCCGTCGCTCGATGATTGCGTCGGTTATCGGCATCATTGTCATCGTCGCGTTCTTCTTCTGGATGTACGCTACGCTCGCGGCACCGCGCGTGAACGCCAACGGCGCCATAACTCCCGGCATGTTTGACGCTTCGCGCTGGACGATTCTCGCCGATCCTGTCGTCTGGCAATCGTTCGGTACCGGTGTCGTCAACACGCTCCGGATGGCCGCAGTCGGAGCGCTACTGGCGATCGTTATCGGTATCCTGTTTTCCTTCGGGCGCACGGCACGGAGCCGGTGGATTCGAATCCCCACGGGTTTCGTTTTGGAAATTGTTCGAGGAATCCCTCTTCTCTTGATGATTTTCTTCGTGTTTTTGGTCTTCACGGCCGGTTCGTACTGGTCGGGCGTGATCGGTCTCGCGGTCTATAACGGGGCGATTATCGGTGAAGCACTCCGAGCCGGGGTGGCATCGCTGCCGCGCGGCCAGCGGGAGGCTGGGTTGGCCGTGGGGCTCACGCCGCTAAAAACCTGGTTCTTGGTTGAGTTCCCGCAGGCATTCCGGCAGATGCTTCCCATCATCCTGGCGCAGCTCGTCGTGCTGCTGAAGGACACCTCCTTGGCGTACGTCGTCAGTTATCCAGAGCTTGCGCGAACCATCAAGAACGACACCACGTTCTTCGGAAGCCGCTACACCCTTACGCTCTTCATCGTCGGTCTCGTTATTTACCTGGCGTTGAACCTGACCGTGTCGTGGATCGCGCGCTTCGTTGCGCGCCGCAGCGGACCGAAGCTCGGTAAGACGTCGGCGGCAACGCCCAAACAGCCTGGTGAAGACGGCACCAGGGCGATCACCCTCCCGTCGCGCCGGAATAGCCCGCCTCTGTCGCCCGGCTAAACTTGGGACTCGTGTCTGACACCTCTCCTATAACCGAACAGTCCGTCGACTCGGCGGTAGCCGCAGCTCTTGCTGCGGTTGCCTCAGCGCCCGACCTTGCGGGTTTTGCGCGCGTTAAGAGCGAGCACCTCGGCGAGACGTCACCGCTCGCCAAGCTGAATGGCTCGCTGCGCGAGGTCGCCCCATCGGACAAGGCGGCGCTGGGCAAGCTTGTCGGCCAGGCGAGAGCGCGCGTAAACCAGGCTTTCGCTGCACGCGAGAGCGAATTGCACACCGCGGAGGAGTCCGCACGGCTGGCGAGCGAGTCGGTCGACGTCACCGCTGTTGCGAGCCGCTGGACTCCGGGGGCTAGGCATCCGCTCAACCTACTCATGGAGCAGATCGGCGACATTTTCATCGGCATGGGGTGGGAGATCGCGGAGGGACCAGAGCTCGAAAACGAGTGGTTCAACTTCGACGCCCTCAACTTCGATGAGGATCACCCGGCGAGGGCCATGCAAGACACCTTCTTCGTTGACCCGGTCGATTCGCACCTCGTGCTGCGAACGCACACGAGCCCCGTGCAGATCCGCTCGCTGCTCACGCGCGAACTCCCGGTGTATGTGATCGCCCCTGGCAAGGTCTATCGCACCGATGAACTCGACGCGACTCACACTCCCGTGTTCCACCAGGTTGAGGGCATTGCGATCGACAAGGGGCTCACCATGGCGCACCTACGCGGCACGCTTGAGCACTTCGCGCGCCTGATGTTCGGCGACGAAGCCAAGATCCGCTTGCGTCCCAACTACTTTCCGTTCACCGAGCCGAGTGCCGAGATGGATGTCTGGCAGCCGGGTGCCAAGGGCGGGGCGCGCTGGGTGGAGTGGGGTGGATGCGGCATGGTCAATCGCAACGTGCTCCGAGCGGCCGGCATCGATCCGGATGAATACCAGGGGTTCGCTTTCGGCATGGGCATCGAACGCACGCTTCAGTTCCGTAATGACTTGAATGACATGAGAGACATGGTCGAGGGCGACATTCGCTTCAGCCAGCAGTTTGGAATGGTGGTCTGATGCGCGTCCCACTGAGTTGGCTTCGCGAGTTCGTTGATGTTCCGCTCGAATCCACGCCAGAAGAAGTGCACGCGGCGCTCGTCAAAGTTGGCTTAGAAGAAGAAGCCATTCACCGCTTCGAGCTGAGTGGTCCGATCGTGGTCGGCCAGGTGCTCGAATTTACTCCGGAGCCGCAGAGCAACGGCAAGACGATCAACTGGTGTTCCGTGCGCGTAGCGCCGGAAGGCCAGCAGGCAGCCGACGGGGGAGCGGATGTCCGCGGCATCGTGTGCGGAGCGCACAACTTCATCACCGGCGACAAGGTCGTTGTCACCCTGCCCGGTGCGGTGCTGCCCGGTCCGTTCCCGATCGCCGCGCGCAAGACCTATGGTCACGTCTCCGATGGAATGATTGCCTCAGTCAAGGAGCTCGGCCTGGGCGACGAACACGATGGCATCTTGAGGCTTGCGTCGCTCGGTCTCGACCCTGAGGTGGGCACCGATGCCATTGCCCTCTTGGGCTTGGATGACACGGCAGCCGAGGTCAATGTGACTCCCGATCGCGGCTATGCGTTCTCGATTCGCGGCATTGCCCGCGAGTACTCTCATTCCACGGGTGCTGCTTTCCGCGACCCTGCGCACCGCGCGGATCTGCCCTCGCTCCCTGAGCTTGTCGAAGAGCTCAAGAACGTCTTCCCGGTTGCCATCGATGATCGTTCCCCGATCCGGGGTCGCGTTGGCGCGACGGTCTTCATTTCGAGAGTGGTCAGGAACGTAGACGCCACTCGGCCGACCCCGCCGTGGATCGTCGCCAGACTGAAGCTCGCTGGCGTCCGCTCGATCTCGCTCATTGTCGACATCACTAACTACGTGATGTTCGAGCTCGGCCAGCCGATCCACGGTTATGACCTAGACCGACTGCACGGCGGCATTGTCGTCCGCCGCGCGCTGCAGGGCGAGAAGCTCGTCACCCTCGACGAGCAGGTGCGGGTGCTGAACGCGGAGGATCTCCTGATCACCGATGACTCTGGACCCATCGGTCTGGCGGGTGTGATGGGTGGAGCATCGACCGAGATCGGTGCGACGACGACCAGTGTGCTTATCGAGGCCGCAAACTTTGACCCGGTGTCCATTGCAAGGACTGCTCGCAGGCACAAGCTCCCAAGCGAGGCGTCCAAGCGCTTCGAGCGGGGCGTTGACCCGAATGTGGCGGATGCCGCAGCCGCGAGAGTCGTGCAATTGCTGGTCGAGCTTGCCGGTGGCACCGCCGATTCGCTCGGATCGCGTTACTTCGCGGCGTCGGCACCGCGCGAGATCGAGTTGCCCGCTGGGTACGTCGCATCGATCGTCGGGGTGGACTTCACGGATGGCGAAATCCGTTCATCGCTGTCTGAGATCGGCTGCTCGGTCGAGAGCTCGTCTGACGGATGGGTGATCACCCCACCGAGTTGGCGTCCCGACCTCACCGACAAGGCCGCTCTCGCAGAAGAGGTAGCGCGGATAGTCGGCTACGACCGCATCCCCTCCATTCTCCCGACTGCACCTCCCGGTCGAGGTCTCACCCGGTCACAACGGCTTCGACGTGGCGCTGCACAGATGCTCGCGGCCAACGGACTCACCGAGGTGCTGTCGTACCCGTTTGTTTCAGAGAAAAGCAACAACACATTCGGGTCCCCGGTGGCGGGATCGATTCCGCAGGTCAAGCTTGCGAACCCGCTCGATGGTGAGGTGCCGTTCCTGCGCACCTCACTGGTTCCCGGCCTGATCGAGGCTGCCCGACGCAACCTTTCACGGGGGCTCACCGATCTTGCGATCTATGAGATCGGGTCGGTGTTCCTGCCGCACGAGGGTACGAGTTACGGCAGCGGCGCCTTGCCTGTGGGCACCGAGCGACCGTCGCGGGCGGTACTCGAGGAGCTGAACAGCAGCATCCCGCCGCAGCCTCTCCGTGTTGCAGCGCTTTTTCTCGGTACCGCAGTGCACAAGCAGCCAGCACAGGCCGCCATCGCACACGCTCTGGAGGATGCGTTCGACGTCGTTCGTCAGCTCGGTGTCGCGCTCAGGGTGTCGGTTTCGCTGCGGCAGGGCCAGCACCAGGCGCTGCATCCGGGGCGCACCGCAGAACTCTGTGTTGGTGAGACGGTCGTCGGATTCGCCGGGGAGTTGCTGCCCGCACTGGCGGAAGACCTCGATCTTCCGCGTGTCGTCGCCGTGTGTGAGTTGGATTTGGGCGTGCTCATCGCGCTGGCAGCTGAGGATGCTCAGCCCACACCGATTGCCACGTTGCCTGCTGCCACGCAGGACCTTTCTCTCGTCGTCACTGACGCCATCCCCGCGGGAGAGGTGCTCGCCGCCATAGTCGAAGGCTCGGGTACGCTCCTCGAAGATGCCAGGCTCGTCGACGACTACCGCGGCACCGGCGTGGCCGACGGTAAGAAATCGCTGACCTTCGCACTTCGATTCCGGGCACCGGATCGCACGCTGACGGCAGCGGAGGCGACGGACGCGAAACTTGCGGGACTTGCCCTTGCCGCGCAACAATTCGGCGCGAGCCTTCGAGAATAGGCTCGCTGAAACGGGTGATTGCAGGTACAGACGGCGTATATGGTCATCGGGCAACGCACGATTGCTGCGTTGGATTAGCTGCAAGGGGCAACGAGGCGGTAGTGTCGTTCTCATGGACATTCGCGGAACGGGTCACGGTGAGCTTCGCCGGTCCGCTCGCAGCGCGCGCCGATCGTGGGCGACGCCCCGCCGCTGAAGTTTCAGCGTGCTGAATTTTCAGCATCATGCGCGACGCCGCCTAAGATCCCTGTCCGATCGATCACTAAGGTAGCGCTATGTCATACTCCGTTGCCGTGGCAGGTGCCAGCGGTTACGCGGGCGCCGAGCTCCTACGGCTTCTCAATCTTCACCCGCAATTCACTGTCACCACTGTCACCGCACACCAGAACGCTGGCCAACCGCTCTCCGCGGTGCACCCTCATCTACGTTCTCTCTCGCACCTCACGTTGGAGGCGACCACGCCGGCAACCTTGTCGGGGCACGACATCGTCTTTCTGGCGCTACCGCACGGTGCGTCGGGAGAGCTGACAGACACGCTCGCGGATACTGCACTCGTGATCGACTGCGGTGCTGATCATAGGCTCACGGGCGCCGACGACTGGGCCGCGTTCTACGGCGGCGAATTCCACCAGCCGTGGAACTATGGACTTCCGGAACTGATCCGCTCCGACGGCTCACGACAGCGCGATGCGCTCGTCGGCGCCGCACGGGTCGCGGTGCCGGGATGCAACGTCACGGCCGTAACGCTGGGACTCGCACCGGGCATCCAAGCGGGAGTTATTGCGGCCGACGACCTCGTCGCGGTTCTCACGGTGGGAACCTCTGGGGCGGGGAGAAGCCTGAAGACGTCGTTGCTTGCCAGCGAAATCCTTGGCTCTGCCTCCGCCTATGCGGTTGGTGGTGTCCATCGACACGTGCCCGAGATTCGGCAGAATCTCGTTTCGGCTGGTGGGGCTGGGGTCTCGATCTCGTTTACTCCCGTACTTGTGCCGCTGTCGCGCGGCATCCTTGCCACATCGACCGCGAAACTCGTGCCGGGCACGACCGCGGCGCAAGTGAGAGCTGCGTGGGAACTCGCGTATGCCGATGAACCCTTCGTGCACCTTCTTCCGGAGGGGCAGTTCCCTAAGAGCGGAGACGCGACCGGCGCGAACGTTGCACTGGTCGGACTCGGTATCGATGAATCTGCCGGTCGGGTCATTACGATCACGGCGATTGACAACTTGGTTAAGGGCACAGCCGGTGCCGCGATCCAATCTGCAAACCTGGCTCTCGGCCTCCCAGAGACTCTTGGCCTTCCGATGGATGGAGTAGCACCGTGAGCGTGACCAGAGCAGCAGGCTTCGAGGCAGCGGGGTTTGCTGCTGGACTCAAGTCCAGTGGAAACAAGGACGTTGCGCTCGTGGTGAATCGCGGTCCGCGTCAGGCGGCGGCAGCGGTGTTCACGGGCAACCGTGCCAAAGCGAATCCCATCCTGTGGTCAGAGCAGGTTATCTCCGACGGCATTGTCTCCGCGATCGTGCTCAACTCTGGCGGTGCCAATTGCTATACGGGATCCTTCGGTTTTCAGACGACACACTCCACCGCGGAAGCTGTCGCTGAAGCGCTGGATATTTCGTCCGGTGATGTGCTGGTGTGTTCGACCGGTCTCATCGGCAGCGGCGACCAGCAGTTTAGAGACAGGGTGCTCTCTGGTGTCGCGGGCGCGGTTCCTTTGCTGTCGGCACACGGCGGTGAGGACGCTGCTCAGGCCATCTTGACGACGGACACCCATGCCAAACAGGCAGTGGTCGAGCGCGACGGATGGTCGCTGGGCGCCATGGCCAAAGGCGCGGGGATGCTGGCCCCAGGCCTTGCCACGATGCTCGTCGTCATCACGACAGATGCCGACCTAGGCTCAGCGGCACTCGATCGCGCTCTCAGAGCGGCAACCAAGGTGACCTTCGACCGGCTCGACTCAGATGGCTGCATGTCCACCAACGACCAGGTCACCCTCATGGCCAGCGGAGCATCCGGAGTCGTCCCAGATCAGGATGAACTCACTACCGCACTCAGCGCACTGTGCAACGACCTCGCTCTGCAATTGCAGAGTGACGCCGAAGGCTCCAGTCACGATATTGCCATTAGGACCATTCATGCGGCGAACGACGACGACGCCGTCGAGGTAGGCCGTGCCGTTGCCCGAAACAATTTGTTCAAGGCGGCAGTGTTTGGCAACGATCCGAACTGGGGTCGCGTGTTAGCTGCGGTCGGAACAACGAGCGCGGAATTCGACCCGTACGACATCGACGTGTCTATCAACGGAGTGCGCGTGTGCCGTTCCGGTGAGCCCGATGCGCCTCGCGAATCGGTAGACCTCACGCCGAGGGCGGTCGAGGTTCTCATCGACTTGAAATCAGGTGAGGCAGAGGCGACAATCCGCACGAATGATCTCACCCACGACTACGTGCACGAAAACAGTGCGTACTCCAGCTGATGGATGAACATAACTCTCTTGTCGCGGCAAAAGCCGAGGCGCTGCTCGAGTCATTGCCATGGCTCTCGCGGTTTCAGGGCAGGGTGCTCGTAGTCAAGTTTGGTGGCAACGCCATGGTCGATGACTCTCTCAAGAGCGCCTTCGCGGCCGATATGGCCTACCTGCGACAGCTCGGCGTTCACGTCGTGGTCGTTCACGGTGGTGGGCCGCAGATCTCCGCTGAATTGAAGCGTCGCGGCATCGAAAGTGAGTTCCGCGGTGGCCTTCGAGTGACAACGCCCGAAGCGCTCGAGGTCGTGCGCGAGGTGTTGACTTTTCAGGTGGGTCGCGAGATCGCCAACTTGCTTAACGAGAGGGCACCGTCGGGGCGGGAGTCATTCGCTCAACCCCTGTCCGGTGAAACGGATGGGCTGTTCCGCGCCCATAAACGAGGCACCGTCGTCGATGGCGCGTCCGTCGACCTCGGCCTGGTCGGCGATGTCGTCGAAGTGAATCCGGCCACCGTGCTCGCGCTCATTGATGCTGGACTGATTCCCGTCGTGTCTTCGATCGCTCCGGATCGGGATACACCCGGCCAGTCCCTCAACGTGAACGCAGATTCAGCTGCGGCCGCTCTCGCGGTGGCGCTGGGGGCCGAGAGGCTTGTCATACTGACGGATGTCGCAGGGCTCTATGGCGACTGGCCGAACCGTGACTCTCTCATTTCCCGCATTACAACGGACGAATTGGCCGCGCTCATTCCGTCGCTCGAGTCCGGCATGATTCCGAAGATGACGGCGTGCCTCGATGCCGTCACCGGGGGAGTGTCCTCGGCCGCCGTGATCGACGGTCGAATTCCGCACTCGATTCTGCTCGAAGCCTTCAGCGAGAGCGCTGTGGGTACCGAAGTTGCCAATTCCGAGAACAACCAATCCAATCCAGTGAAAGCAGTGAAGTGAGTACTGAACCGCAGATTTCCGCCGTCGGCACCGAGGTGACCGAGAACTGGCGTGAGCGATTCGGCGGCGCGATGATGGGTGCCTACGGTAGGCCGCTTGCACTTCTGGTGCGCGGCGAGGGCTGCCACGTGTGGGATGCAGATGGCAAGCGCTACCTCGATTTCCTCGCGGGCATCGCCGTCAACGCTCTCGGGCACGCGCATCCAGCGCTCGTGGATACCGTGAGCACTCAGATCGCGACTCTCGCGCACGTCTCCAATTACTATGCAACGCCGCCCCAGCTCGAATTGGCGGAGCGGCTTCTCCGGCTCACCGGAGCGGGGGAGTCTGGTCGCGTTTTCTTCGGTAACTCAGGAACAGAGGCGATCGAAGCGGGCGTAAAACTTGCTCGGCTGAACAAAGTAGGGGGGCATCGGCCGCGCATTCTGAGCCTTCGCAACTCTTTTCACGGGCGCACCATGGGCGCACTTTCCCTCACCGGCAAAGCGTCGCTGCGTGAACCGTTTGAGCCGCTTTTGCCGGGTATTGAGCACATTGACAGCACCTTCGAGGCGCTCGAAGCCGCGATGGACGATTCAGTCGCAGCCCTTTTCGTCGAACCGATCAAGGGCGAAGCAGGCGTGCTCGATTTGCCTGAGGGCTATCTCGCACGTGCGCGCGAACTCACCAGCAAGTATGGAGCGCTACTCATCCTCGACGAGATCCAAACGGGAGTGGGACGCACCGGCAGCTGGTTCGCGTTCCAGCAGCAGGGTATTGTTCCGGATGCGCTAGCGCTAGCGAAGGGCATCGCCGGTGGCGTTCCGATCGGCGCGCTCGTGACTTTTGGCTCCGCGTCGGAACTGTTTACGCCCGGCCAGCATGGCAGTACCTTTGGTGGCAACCCGCTGGCCACTGCGGCGGGTAACGCTGTCTTGGGGGAGATCGAGCGAGCGGGTTTGATCGAGAATGCGGTTGTTCGCGGTGCCCAGCTGCGCGAGATGATTACTGCGCTGAACTCTCCTCTCATCACCGAAGTGAGAGGTCAAGGGCTACTGATCGGCCTCGGGCTATCGAGTGAGGTCGCGCACCCCATCGTGGACGCGGCGCTTGAGCTCGGGCTGATAGTGAATGCTCCCAATGACTCCAGCATCCGTATCGCCCCACCTCTCATCGTCGGCGACGCGGAACTCGCCGAATTCTACGAACTCTTTACCCAAGCCCTGGAGGCTGTGAAATGACCCGTCACTTTCTACGTGATGATGACCTGACTCCGGCGGAGCAGGCCGAAATCCTCGATCTTGCGGTGGAGCTTAAGAGGGACCGATTCGCAGTCAAGCCGCTCGCCGGTCCGCAGACTGTTGCCGTGATCTTCGACAAGTCGTCGACTCGCACTCGCGTCACCTTCGCCGTGGGAATCGCCGATCTTGGCGGGGTTCCACTCATCATCAGTACGGCGAGCAGCCAGCTCGGTGGCAAGGAGACCGCCCGGGACACCGCACGGGTCCTCGAGCGCCAAGTCGCCGCGATCGTCTGGCGCACCTTCGGCCAGGCGGGCCTCGAAGAGATGGCGGATGGAACCAGGGTGCCGGTTGTCAACGGACTCTCTGACGAGTTTCATCCCTGCCAGTTGCTCGCCGATTTGCTCACGATCCGCGAGCACCGCGGTGCCCTCGCGGGCCAGACCCTCACCTTCGTGGGCGATGGTGCGGACAATATGGTGCACTCCTACCTGCTCGCCGGAGCCACGGCGGGAATGCACGTGCGCATCGCTTGTCCGGTCGATTACCTTCCGAAGGATTCGGTCGTTGCCGATGCGGATGCGATCGCGGCTACCACCGGCGGCTCCGTAGCCATTTACACGGACCCGATCGAGGCCGTCGCTGGCGCGGATGTCG
>JBDTAD010000199.1:0-3022 GCA_039924815.1 Lacisediminihabitans sp. | reverse complement strand
GGCCTCAATTTGGTAGACTGTATCGGTCGTCGCGGTATCTCCTGATTGCAGGAGTTGGGCCACGAACGACGCTCGATCTATCGGCGGGAGCCCCATTACATATGTCAACTAATTCGACTCCCGAGTTCGACCACAGTTACGGTGCAGATGATATCCAGGTTCTCGAGGGCCTTGAGGCAGTGCGCAAACGGCCTGGTATGTACATCGGTTCAACCGGCCCCCGCGGACTTCATCACCTCGTGTACGAGGTCGTCGATAACTCGGTTGACGAGGCACTTGCTGGCTACGCCGACAACATCCAGATCACCATGCTCAGGAACGGTGGCATTCGCGTCATCGATAACGGGCGTGGAATTCCTGTTGGTCTGAACAAGTCAGAGAACAAGTCGTCCGTCGAGGTTGTTATGACCATCCTGCACGCGGGCGGAAAGTTCGGCGGTGGTGGGTATGCCGTTTCGGGCGGCTTGCACGGTGTTGGCGTTTCCGTGGTCAACGCGCTCTCGACAGAACTTGATGTCGAAGTTCATCGTCAGAACCGAGCCTGGCGGATGAGCTTCAAACACGGCGTTCCCGTGGCGCCGCTTGCCGAAGGCGAAGAGGTCGAAGGTACCGGAACAACGATCACGTTCTGGCCGAGCCCAGACACATTCGAAACGATCGAGTTCGATTTTGAAACGCTCCGCGCGAGGTTTCAGCAGATGGCGTTCCTCAACAAGGGCCTGCGACTCACGCTCACCGACGAGCGCCTGCACCTCGACGATCACGGCGACGAAGAGGAGCCGGTCGTTGTCAGCTACCTCTACGAACAGGGTCTCGTCGACTACGTGCAATACCTCAACTCGGCCAAGAAAGTTGAGGTCGTGCATCCCGACATCATCTCGTTTGAGCTGGAGGACAAAGAGCTCATGATCTCCCTTGAGGTGGCGATGCAGTGGACGAGCTCGTACCAAGAGAGTGTGCACACTTACGCGAACACGATCAATACGCACGAGGGTGGAACTCACGAAGAGGGCTTCCGTGCTGCGCTGACCACGCTCGTCAACAAGTACGCCAGGGAGAAGGGGATCATTAAGGAGAAGGATGACAACCTCACCGGTGACGATGTTCGCGAGGGTCTGACCGCAGTTATCTCGGTCAAGCTCGCCGAGCCGCAGTTCGAAGGGCAGACCAAGACCAAGCTTGGCAACACGATCGCGAAGTCCTTCGTGCAGAAGGTTGCTGGTGACCAGCTCGGCGACTGGTTCGATCGTAACCCCACGCAGGCTCGCGACGTCATTCGTAAAGCGATTCAGGCATCCGCTGCCAGGCTTGCTGCCCGCAAGGCGCGTGAGCAGACCAGACGAAAGGGTCTGCTCGAATCGAGTGGCATGCCAGGAAAGTTGCGCGACTGCTCGAGCAAAGACCCCGTCCTGTCAGAAATTTTCATGGTCGAGGGTGACTCGGCCGGCGGATCGGCTGTTCAGGGGCGTAACCCCGAGTTCCAGGCGATCCTTCCACTGCGAGGCAAGATCCTCAATGTCGAAAAGGCTCGGTTGGATCGCGCACTGGCCAACAACGAGGTGCAGTCGATGATCACCGCGTTCGGCGCTGGTGTGGGCGAAGACTTCGATCCGGACAAGGCGAGGTACCACAAGATCGTGCTCATGGCGGATGCCGACGTCGATGGACAGCACATCACGACGCTGTTGCTTACTCTGCTCTTTCGCTACATGCGCCCACTCATCGACCTCGGGTATGTCTACCTTGCACAGCCCCCGCTGTATCGCCTCAAGTGGAGCAACTCTCCACACGAGTACGTCTACAGCGACATTGAGCGGGATGCCCTCCTTGAGAGTGGACTTGCCGCGGGCAAGCGCATCCCCAAGGACAACGGCATCCAGCGCTACAAGGGCCTTGGCGAAATGGACTACAAGGAACTGTGGGAAACGACCATGGATCCGGCCACTCGCACACTCCTTCAGGTGACCTTGGACGACGCATTGGCCGCCGACGAAATCTTCTCGACCCTGATGGGTGAAGATGTCGAGGCACGCCGAAGTTTCATCCAGCGCAATGCCAAAGACGTTCGCTTCCTCGACATTTGACGCGCTAAGGCGTGAAGCGCCGATGGCGGTCAAGGTCGAGTGATCGGCCCTTCCGGCCGATCGTATCGAGACCCAGAACTTCACACGACGAATAACACAAGACGAAATCAGGAACATGGCTGACGAAACCGAAACCAGCGAGAACGACGGCGCGGCCGATCACATCGCCGGTGCAGAGATCGACACGAGTCACGACAAGGTGACCCAGGTCGATCTGCAGTACGAAATGCAGCGCTCCTACCTCGATTACGCGATGAGCGTGATCGTGGGCCGCGCGCTGCCGCTCGTTGAGGACGGCTTGAAGCCGGTGCACCGCAGGGTTATCTATGCGATGTATGACGGCGGCTACCGGCCGGACAAGGGCTTCTCCAAGTGCACCCGCGTCATCGGCGACGTCATGGGACAATTCCACCCGCACGGTGACTCCTCGGTGTACGACGCGCTCGTACGACTCGTCCAGCCATGGAGCCTTCGCTACCCACTCGCGCTCGGGCAGGGCAACTTCGGTTCCCCGGGAAACGACGGTGCCGCCGCCCACCGATACACAGAGACCAAAATGGCGCCTCTGGCCATGGAGATGGTCAGGGACATCGAAGAAGAAACCGTCGACTTCGCGCCCAACTATGACGGCCGCACCCAGGAGCCTCGCGTCTTGCCGAGCCGGTTCCCCAACCTGCTTGTCAACGGGTCGGTAGGAATCGCGGTCGGCATGGCCACGAACATCCCACCGCACAACCTGCGTGAGGTCGGCGACGCGGCGCTGTGGCACCTGGCGCACCCCGAGGCGAGCAAGGAAGAGCTTGTTGAGGCGCTGATCCAGCGGATCAAGGGCCCGGACTTTCCGACCGGCGCGCAGATTCTCGGCATCAAGGGCATTCAGGATGCGTACCGCACTGGCCGCGGATCGATCACCATGCGCGCCGTCGTCAACGTCGAGG
>JBDTAD010000198.1:0-5890 GCA_039924815.1 Lacisediminihabitans sp. | reverse complement strand
CCTCGAACTCAACTCCGTGGGAATCGGAACGCTGCTCGACCAGGTGAGTGCCGCATCCGCCGTGCCGGGCCTCACCGAAGGAGGCGTCTCGATGGATGCGCTCGGCGGCAAAGTGGGCGACCTCGCGCCGAGCGCCACCGCGTTTCCCCACCGCACAGCGCTCATGACCGTGCAGTACACCGCGACCTTCGCCAACGATGCAGACCCCGCCCCCTTCGACGCCTACGTGCGCGGGTTCCGCTCCGCGCTGCAGCCGGAGTGGGGCGACGGCGCCTACGTGAACTACCCGGATTCGAGCCTGACAAACCCGGCAGCCGCCTACTTCGGCGACAACGCCATCCGCCTCGCCGCTGCCCGTGCGAAGTACGACCCCAACGGCCTCTTCACGCAGCCGCAGGCCTACTGACCCCGCCCCGTCATCCGCCCTCGTCTCTTCCCCTCTGGCCGTCTGTATCGCCCAAATGAAGGAGTGGAGCGCTCCCAGCAGAGACACGTCCCCGGAATCTCGGGGCATAGCTCGCGGCGTTCCTTCATTTGGGCGAAGAACGGGACGGATTCAACGGGATGGAACATGTGGAACTAACGGAACAAGCTGGAGAGGACGGATGCCGACGGCGACCGGCTAGATCCCGAGCACGGCTTTGGCGATCAGAAAGTAGATCACGAGCCCGGTCGCATCGACGAAGGTGCTGATGAACGGAGCGGACACGATCGCGGGGTCGACCCTCGCGGCACGCGCTCCGAGAGGGATCGCGCCACCGACAGCCGCAGCGAGAGTGCCGATGGAAGTGACGGTGAGTAAGAGCACGAGCGCAATGTTGGGCCCAACCAGGAAGAAAGCCGGCACGAAGCCCAACGCACCGAGTGTGCCCCCGAGCAGGATGCCCACCCTCAGTTCACGAAACAGCACCCGCAGCAGATCCTTCGGCCGCACCTCGTCGAGGGCGAGCGCCCTCGTGAGAGTCGTCGCGGCCTGGGACCCGATGTTCCCACCAGCGCCGATCAGCATCGGGATGAACAGGGCGAGCGCAAGGGACTGCTCCAGCGTCGCAGAGAAGGTGTCTTGCACGGCGACGGTGAGCGAGGATGCTGCCACCAGAACGAACAACCAGACAACACGACTGCGCACGACCGCGAACAGTCGAGCTGACAGGTAGGGCTGACGCAGCGGCTCTGCACCACCGGTGCGCGCCGCGTCTTCGGCTTCGGCATCCGCAAGGATCTCTGCGGCGTCATCGAAGGTGAATAGCCCCACCAGCCGGTTCTCCGAATCAACAACGGCTGTGGCGATCACATCCGCCTCAACGACACGGCGAGCGGCCGGCTCCTGGGGCTCTGTTGCGCTAATCAGGATCGGGTCGTGCATGAGATTGGCGACCATCGCATCCGGGTCCGCCAGGAGCAGATCACGCAACTCGATGGCGCCGACAACAACGCGGCTGCGCCCTGCGACGGGAAGGAAGTACACCGTCTCGGCACCCGCACCGCGCTTGCGAACATGGTCAAGCGCCTCGGCCGCAGTCATCGTGGCGAGCACCTTGATGTACTCGGGGCTCATGCGGCGACCGACACTGCGGTGGGGGTAGCCGAGAAGAGTGGAGGTCAGGTCGCGTTCGCGTTTGGACAGCCCCTGCAGAAGCTTCTTAGCCACGTTGGCTGGCAGCTCGTCGAACAGACTGACACGGTCATCCGGGTCCAACTCTTCGATGAGTTGCGCGACGCGCTCATCGCGAAGGCCACCAAGGAGCTCACCGGCGAGTCCGTTATCGAGCGCTTCGAAGACGTCCAAGGCCCGGTCTTTGGGCAGCAGCCGAAACAGCAACGCTCTCCTGCGCGACGACACGCGCCCCATCAGCGCAACGACGTCTCCCGTGCGCACGTCGTCAAGAGCGCCCCGCAGCTCGCGAAGGTCATCGACATCGCTGTCTTCGAGCACGTCCAATGCAGTCGGTTCGGCCATGGTCGCCCCTTCCCACCGTTCAGGGTACCCATGGATACTCACATCGGCGGGCATCGCGGATGCGCGCCGAATACGGCAGGGTAAGAGAGTGCAGCTTTCCATTGTTATCGCCCCGGATTCCTTCAAAGGATCCCTTCCGGCAGTCGAGGTCGCGAGAGCACTCGCAGGAGGCTGGCGTTCCGTGCGACCGGGCGACATTCTCAGAGTGATTCCCCAAGCCGATGGCGGTGAGGGCACTGTGGACGCCGTCGAGGCCGCAGTTCCCGGCTCCGTCCGGCGCAGCACAGAGCTCGTGACCGGACCGGATGGCAGGCCCGTCCGCGGCGAATGGCTCGAACTGCC
Source organism: Lacisediminihabitans sp. (assembly GCA_039924815.1). Classification (GTDB taxonomy): domain Bacteria; phylum Actinomycetota; class Actinomycetes; order Actinomycetales; family Microbacteriaceae; genus Parafrigoribacterium_A. Next base: position 3,588 of record JBDTAD010000198.1, on the reverse strand, counting down.
GGGCCGTGTCGCGGTGGTGGAGCTCGCCCAGATGAGCGGACTGCCGCTCATGAAAGCCCTCGACCCGTTGGGTGCCACGACGTGTGGACTGGGGCAGGTCATCCGGGCCGCCCTGGCCTCCGGCGCCCGCCAACTGGTGATTGGTCTCGGTGGCTCTGCGTCGACAGATGGCGGTACTGGCGCTCTCGCGGCGCTCGGACTTGCAGCCCACGGCGGCGAACTGCGCGCAAGCAAACTGGCCAGCATCACCGCTCTCGATCGCAGCGGACTACTCCCTCCCCCACCCGACGGCGTCGTTCTCCTAAGCGACGTGACTAACCCGCTGCTCGGTCCAACCGGAGCCGCCGCAGTGTACGGCCCGCAGAAGGGCGCGACCCCGGAACAGATCGAACTCTTGGATGCCGGCCTGGCGCACTTTGCGAGCCTGCTCGGCGCCGATCCGACATTGCCCGGCTCTGGTGCGGCGGGAGGCACGGCCTACGGATTCGCAGCTGCCTGGGGCGCAACGATCGAGCCTGGTGCCGCGTACCTGTCGCGCTTGACCGGACTATCGGATGCTGTTGCCGATTCCGACCTGCTCCTCACTGGCGAAGGTCGCTTCGATGCCACCTCGATGAGCGGCAAACTCGTGGGGCAACTCATCGGTCTCGCGGGACAACACGGCGTGCGCGTAGCCATCATTGCGGGCCAGCTCGGCATTCACCCGGTCAAGGCGGATGGCGCTGAGATCTGGTGCGCGTCGCTCACCGCCCTCGCCGGCTCGGCCGAATCCGCGATGGCCGACCCCGCTCGCTGGCTGCACGCCGCGGCCGCGGATGCCGCCCGCTCCCTGATTACCCCTTGATGACGTTCGCGTCCTCGGGTCAGTGTGTATCTCCGGAATGCTGGTCGAGGAACGCATACAGTTCGGTGTCATCTACGCCGGGGAAAGTACCCGATGGCAACGGTGACAGGATGTGTGCGTGCAGCCGGGCGCTCGGCCACGCCTTGTGCGCCCACCGCTTCGATAGCTCCGTGTCGGGGCGCCTGCAGCAACTCGCATCCGGGCAGCGAGACTGCTCGCGATTGGTGGTCTCCCGTCCGCGGAACCACTTGGCGTCGGCAAACGGAACACCGAAGGTGATGGAGAACTCGTCTTCCTTAGTACTGGTTCCGGTCTGGGTTGAGCACCAGTACGTCCCGGTGGGAGTGTCGGTGTACTGGTAGAGCTCGGTCGTACGGTTCGTGCGCGCGAAGGCGATACGTGCGCTCCAGTGTCGACAGACCAGCTGGCCTTCCGTCGACCCCGTGATGTCGGTCGGCATCCGAAGTCCGTCGTTTTCATACCCCTTGTAGAGCGCGCCGTCTTCACCGACTCGCAGAAAGTGCACGGTCATCCCGAGGTGCGAGGTCGCAATGTTGGTGAACCGCAACGCCGCCGCCTCGTGAGTAACCCCGAATGCGTCGCGGAAATCTTCGACCGCGAGGTTGCGCTCATTCTTGGCGGCGGTGAGAAAGTCAACCGACTGCCGCAGTGGCATCAGGCACGCCGCCGCGTAGTAATTGATCTCGAGTCGCTGCCGAAGAAATTCCGCGTAACTGCCCGGCTCCTTGTGCCCGAGCAGTCGATGCGCGAGGGCCTGCAGCGCCATCGAGCGAAGCCCATGCCCGCCGGGGATTGAGGCCGGCGGCAGGTAAATGCGCCCATTCTCAAGGTCCGTCACGGAGCGCGTGGAATGCGGCAGATCGTTCACGAAGATCAGTTCGAAGCCGAGCCTCTTTGCCATGAGGCTGACCTCGCGGTGCGTGAGGGCGCCGGTGGTGTGGCCGATGCCGCGCAACGTCTCTTCTGCGAGGTCCTCGATTTCCGGAAGGTGATTGTTCTGCGTGCGCATGTATTGACGCAGTTCCGTATTGGCTCGCCTCGCCTCTTCTGGGGTGGCGATCGCCTCGCGAGCTCGGCGCGCGAGCTCGCGGTGCAAGCCGAGCAGAGCTTCGAGCGTGTCATCGGACATTGACTTAGACGGGCGGATGCTCGGCAGTCCGAGTCCCGCATACACCGCACTGTGCTGCATGTGGTCAAGCTCGATCTCCAGCGCCGCGCGCGCGGTCGGCGGCTTGGCGTCGAGCAGCTCGGCGACCTCTATTCCCAGCGACGAGGAGATCGTCTGCAGAAGCGAGAGTCGTGGCTCCCGCCGTCCGTTCTCCATGAGCGAGAGCTGGCTCCCGGCGATCCCCGCCTGCGCGCCGAGCTGGTCGAGGGTGAGTCCAGCAGAGGTGCGGAAGTGGCGGATGCGCTGGCCCAGAGTCGCGAGATCGGTCATGGAATTGACACTAGCGAAAGAATGGCATTTCTTTCCACTAGTTTCTTAAAAAAACCACACCAGATGAGCGCATTGTGGAAGAACAAGCCAATTATTGGCATCCGAAACACGCCTCAACCCCGCAGGGACTGACATGACTCTCACACCCACTCGCCCACGCACAGACACCAGCGCCGCGCAGAGCACCGAGAACAAGCACGGCGCCGATCAGCACGAATACGACGAAGACGCCCCTATCGTGCCCATGGATGTCGCGGCCTGGGTCGCATCGATGGCGGAGTTGACTACACCGGACCGCATTGTCTGGTGCGACGGTTCGGCAAAAGAGTTCGATGAGATCACCCGCGAACTCGTCGAAAGCGGCACCCTGACCAGGGTCAACCCCGAATTTCGCCCCTACAGCTTTCTCGCGCGCAGCGCCGCTAGCGACGTCGCTAGGGTCGAGGCTCGCACCTTTATCTGCTCCGTCGACGAGGCGGATGCTGGCCCAACAAACAACTGGCGCCAGCCGGAGGAAATGAAGGTCACCCTTCGAAAGCTCTTTGCGGGAAGCATGCGCGGCCGCACCATGTACGTCATCCCCTTCTCCATGGGTCCACTCGGAAGCCCGTACGCGCGACTCGGCGTTCAGCTCACCGACTCCCCCTACGTCGTCGCGAGCATGCGCATCATGACCCGCATGGGATCGGCCGCCCTGAAACTCATCACGCCTGGCACCGAGTGGGTTCCCGCTCTGCACAGCGTTGGTGCACCCCTCACGGAGGGTGAGGTTGACGTGCCATGGCCCTGCAGCGACACCAAATACATCTCGCACTTTCCCGAGACCCGTGAAATCTGGTCCTTTGGCTCCGCCTACGGCGGCAATGCACTCCTCGGCAAGAAAGCCTTCGCCCTTCGCATCGCCTCGGTCATCGCCCGGGACGAGGGCTGGCTTGCCGAACACATGCTCATCCTCAAAGTCACCAACCCGCGCGGCCGCGTGTTCCACGTCGCTGCGGCCTTCCCCTCCGCTTGCGGCAAGACAAATCTCGCAATGATGCGCCCCACCATCCCCGGCTGGAAGGTCGAGACCATCGGCGACGACATCGCCTGGCTCTTCCCAGGCGAGGACGGCCGCCTGCGCGCGATCAACCCCGAGGCGGGATTCTTCGGAGTGGCGCCAGGTACGAGCGAGAAGACAAACGCCACGGCCATCGAGACCATGTGGGGCAACACCATTTTCACCAATGTGGCGCTGCGCGATGACGGCGACGTGTGGTGGGAGGGGCTCACAGACAAGGCCCCC
>JBDTAD010000197.1:0-5755 GCA_039924815.1 Lacisediminihabitans sp. | reverse complement strand
CAGAGTGACCGGGTCAAACGACCCAGGAACGACGGCGATCCTGTTCATGCGTCCAGCCTATCCGGTGGCACCCGCCAATTCCTGAATGCGAACATTCGCGTTATCCGCACCTCCGGCTCTTCTTCTCCCACTCCGCCGCATCTCCCAAATGAAGGAGTGGAGCGCTCCCAGCTAATTCCCCCGCCCGTAAGGACGGGGGCACGTCGCCGCAACTCCTTCATTTGGGCGATGACCGAGACGCGATGCACCGGGCGCGGCAGCAGGTCTGGGCTGGCGTCAGTTGTGGGTCAGCGTCAGTTTTTGGCGAGGAAGTCGCGCGAGGCGTCGTCGAGACGACGGGCGAGCGCGTCTCTGAGTGCCGGATGCTCGGCCAAGGTCGGATCGGCATCCAATACCTCCTGCGCGAGGGCTCGCGCCTCGGTGATCAGCTCGCCATCCTTCGCCACCCGCAGCAGTCGAAGTGACGACCGACCACCGGACTGGGTGTCGCCGAGCACGTCACCCTCCCGCCGCAGTTCCAGGTCTTTCTGAGCGAGCTCGAACCCGTCGAGGGTCGATGCCACGGCCTCGACGCGTTCCCGCGCCAGGCTCTCCGGCTCGGCGTGGGTGACGAGCAGGCAAAGGCCAGGCACGCCGCCACGACCAACGCGTCCACGCAGCTGGTGCAGCTGCGAGACGCCAAAGCGGTCGGCATCCATCACGACCATCGCCGAGGCGTTGGGTACGTCAACGCCAACCTCGATCACGGTTGTCGCCACGAGCACGTCAATGTCACCCGCCGCAAAGGCGCGCATGGTCTGATCTTTCTGCTCGCTCGACAGGCGTCCGTGCAGCACCTCAATGCGCGCGGATGCCAGCAGCGGATTCGCTCGCAGCTCGGCCAGGAGGTCGGTGACGTTGGCGGTTGTGGCGCGAGAAGTTTCCACCGGCAGCGACTCGTCCAGTTCGACGCCGGGATCGGCCGGGTCGATCGCCGGAGCAACGACAAAGCCCTGTCGACCGAGAGCGAGCTCCTCAGCCAAGCGTTCCCAGATGCGATTCACCCAGCCCGGCTTCTCCGCGAGCGGTACCACGAAGGTCTCGATCCCTTGCCTGCCGGCCGGCAACTCGGCGATGGTGGATATGTCGAGATCGCCGAACACCGTCATTGCGACGGTGCGCGGGATGGGCGTGGCGGTGAGCACGAGCACGTGCGGAGGCGTGGCGCCCTTGCGGCGCAGGGTCTCTCGCTGCTCCACACCGAAACGATGCTGCTCGTCGACGACGACCAGTCCGAGGTCGACGAAGGTCACCGCATCCGAGAGTAGGGCGTGCGTGCCCACGACGATTGTTGCGCCGCCGGAGACGGTCGCAAGCAGGGCCTTTTTGCGCTCGGCCGTAGCCAGTTGACCCGTGAGGAGGGTCGGCCGAAGCTTCGCGGCCAGATCCGGTCCGAGTGTCTTCACAATGGACCGCAAATGTTGAGCGGCGAGGACCTCGGTCGGCGCCAGCAGTGCGGATTGTCCACCGGACTGCGCTACCGCGAGCATCGCCCGCAGCGCCACCAAGGTCTTGCCAGAGCCCACCTCGCCCTGCACCAGCCGGTTCATCGGGGCGTTCGATTCGAGGTCAGCGGTGATCTCCACGCCCACCTTGACCTGATCGCCGGTTAGGGTGAACGGCAATCGCGCGTCGAAGCCCTCGAGCAGTGCACCACCGACGCGAGGGGTCGCGGCGCTCTCGCGCAGCAGCTGCCGTTGTTGCAGCAGCGCCGACTGCAACACAAACGCCTCCTGAAAGCGCAGCGCTTTGCGAGCGCCTCCCCAGTCCGAATCCTTGTGCGGGCGGTGGATCAACTCAACCGCCTTCGAGTAGCTCATCAGCTTGCGAGAGGTACGCACTGCATCCGGAACCGGGTCGTCGAGCGCCGGCAGCGTGTCGAGCACGAGACCGATCGCCTTTTGCAACTGCCACGATGCGACGGATGCCGTGGCCGGGTAGAGCGGGATCGGCGTCTCCGCCCACGCCTTGGCCTCGTCGTCACCGCGCTCCGCATCCGGTTCGAACAACTCGTAATCGGGGTGCGCGAGTTGCCGCATGCCTTTGTAGTCGCCGACTTTGCCGGCGAAGATGCCCCGGGCACCGGCCACGAGCTGGGTCTTGCGCCAGGCCTGGTTGAAGAAGGTGAGCGTGAGGATGCCTCTACCGTCGCTGATCTTCACTTCGAGGATCGAGCCTCGCTTGGCGCGCATCGGGCGTTCCTGCACCGACAGCACCTCGGCCACGATGGTGACGCTGCTGTCGAGTTCCAACTCGCTGAGCGCGGTCAGCTCGCCGCGTCTCGCGTATCGCCTCGGATAGTGGCTGAGCAGATCGCCGACCGTCGCCAGACCGAGTCCCTTCTGGAACGCCGTCGCCGTGCGCGGCCCCAGCACGGAGGATAGCTTGGCGTCTAGCGTGCTGTCGGTGGGCGAGGTCACTCTTCGAGGGTACCGGAGACCTCCGGCAGCGGCTTAACCCGTTCCGCGAGGCCCCCTTCCTCCCCGCCGAGTGCCGCGCCCGACTCCTCGCCTCGCTCCCAGCTCCGGTAGCGCACTCGCTGCGCCACAAGTTTCTGGCGCGTTGAAGCTGATTGTGGCGCATCGAACGGCCCGGTCGAAAGGGCGGCAAAGCGGCAGCCGGTAGCGTTAGGCGCGATGACACGGATAATCGCCGGATTTGCCGGCTCCCTCACGCTCGCGGTTCCGCGCTCCGGCACGCGGCCGACGAGCGATCGCGTGCGCGAGGCGATCTTCTCGGCGCTGGAGTCACGCGAGCTGATCGCTCGAGCGAGCGTGCTCGACCTGTACGCGGGCTCCGGCGCGCTGGGGCTCGAGGCAGCATCCCGCGGCGCGATCCGGGTCACTCTCGTCGACAACGCCAACGCCGCTAACCGCGTCGCGCGGGACAATGCCGCGCGGGTGAAACACGCCGCACCTCGCGGCCACGAACTCAACATCACCGTCTCGGCCCAGTCAGCGCAAGGCTTCCTCGGAGCCAATGCGGAGAGCTGGGACATCGCTCTGATCGATCCGCCGTATGACCTCGACGAGGCTCAGCTGCAGCGCAACCTTGAGGCGCTTGTGCCGCGGTTGAGTGCGGATGCCGTGGTCCTGGTCGAACGGAGCAGCCGCTCCCCCGAACCGCTCTGGCCCGACGGTCTCGAGCTAGACCGCCGCAAGGACTACGGCGACACGACCCTGTGGTGGGCAAGCCCCGCCTGACCCGGTGTCGCCCGACTTCTGCGCTCGTGGCGAGAGCACCCCACGGCGTGACGCTACCCGCGGCCACCATCCCAGCCGGTATAGGGGTCCCATCCGCCCGGTGCGTACGGTTTGCCGTCGAGGGCGATTCCTGAACCATCAACGACAACGCCGATCGGCCTGAATCCTCCTGGAAACCTGGCCGTGGGGGGAAACGTCGCCAGAAGCGAATGGTCTTCTCCGCCGTCAAGCACGAACTCGGGCGCAGCACCGAGAAGCACGCTCTTGAAATCGAGGCCCACCCCGCTGGCGCGCGCGAGCCGCGCCGCATCGATCGCCAGCCCGTCGCTCAGGTCAAGCATGGCGGTGGCTCCGGCGAGCGCGGCTGCCGGACCGTCAGCGATCGGCGGATGCGGAGCAAGCTGCGCTTCGGTCTGGTCGCGCAGCCCGGCCGCGAGCGATGCAGACGGTGCACCAGACGCGTCCACCGCGTACTCGAAGAGCAGGCGCAAGGCAGCAGCAGACTGCCCGAGAGCGCCGGACACGGCAACAACATCCCCCACCCGAGCGCCCGAGCGGAGCACGGCATCCCGACCCTCAAGGTCACCGAACGCCGTCACCGCGATCGTGAGCGTCGGCGACACCGAGAGGTCGCCCCCGACGACACCGCAGCCCGGGGCGAGTTCAGCACACGCGTCCCGGAGGCCGTCGGCGATCCCCTCCAAGAGGGAGACGGGCGAGTCTGCTGGTGCGGCGATTGCGACAACGAGGGCGGTCGGCACCGCGCCCATCGCGGCAACATCTGACAGGTTGGAGGCCGCGGCCTTCCAGCCGAGGTCGTGTGGAGTCGACCAGGCGAGCCTGAAGTCGGGGCCGTGGATCATCATGTCCGTCGTCACGACGAACCGCGCGTCTGGTGCCGCAATTACGGCGGCATCGTCTCCCGGACCCAGCAGAGCGGATGTCGAGGTCGGCAGCCGAGGAAAGATGCGCGCGAGCGTTGCCGACTCCCCGATCCCGCCGAGCGTGTCTGAGCCGCCCGAACCCCGCGCGGAATCGACACTCCCCTCGCCGCGAAAAGCCGCCCTGTCAGCATCTGTCATGTATCAAACGCTAGCCTGAAAGGAATGAACCCGAGATTCGCGCGCGCCGTCCCCGCGCTCCTTGCGCCCATACTGCTGCTGACGCTCAGCGCGTGTGCCCCCGTCGTTCCGCTCACCCCTGCTGGCGACGCAACCAATCCGAAATGCGCCGATGTCATCGTGCACCTGCCGGGTTCTGTCGCCGACCAGACGCTGCGCCAAACAGATGCTCAGGCAACGGCTGCGTGGGGCGATCCCGCCGCGGTAATCCTGCGCTGTGGCGTGACGCCCCCCGGCCCGACCAGCACGCAGTGCGCAACGGTCAAGAGCATTGACTGGCTGATCGACAATACAAAACAGCCCGTGTACACCTTCACTACCTATGGAAGAACGCCCGCCGTGCAGGTCGTCATCGACTCAAAGCTTACGCAGGGCCAAGGAACGATCGTGCTTGACCAGCTCTCCAATGCGGTGAGCTTCATCGCGCAGTCCAAAGAGCACAAGTGCGAGAGCGTGCTCGGCACGAGCGGTCTCGGCGGCGAATCTCAGGTCGTGCCAGCGCCGACTCCTACGCCCTAGCCGCGCTCCACGAAGCCTCAGGGCACAGACTAAGACTCCGGCTGCGGCTCGCCATCGGCGGTGGTGAGGTGCGGCGCGATGTCGTGCGGATCCATGGTGCCCGCGAGCACTTCGCCCACTTGGGAGACGATCGGCATGGTGACGCCTTTGGCCGCCGCGAGTTCGAGCACAGGAGCGACGGATGCCAGGCCCTCAGCGGTCTGGTTCATCTGCTTCACCACATCCGCGAAGGCGTAGCCCTGTCCGAGCAACCTGCCCGCGGTGTTATTGCGCGAGAGCGGTGATTCGCAGGTGGCGATGAGGTCGCCGAGGCCCGCAAGGCCGGCGAGGGTCTCCGGTCTGCCGCCGTAGGCGACCGCGAAGTCGGTGATCTCCACGAGCCCGCGGGTGATGATTGACGCCTTCGTGTTTTCCCCGTAGCCAACACCGTCGACGATGCCAATCGCTACGGCGATAAGGTTCTTGAGCACGCCGCCGAACTCTGTGCCGATCACATCGGTGTTCACGAAGGAGCGGAAGTAGGAGTTGGTGGCCGCGATCGCCACGCGCGTTGCCGTGTCCAGGTTCGCAGACGAGACCACGGATGCCGTTGGCTGTTCCTTGGCGATCTCAAGGGCAAGGTTGGGCCCGGATATCACGGCGATCTGATCGGGATCGATGTTGAGTTCCTGCTGGATCACCTGACTCATCCGCAACGCGCTTCCGCGCTCGATGCCCTTCATCAGGCTGACCACTGTCGCGTCGGCGGGGATCAGCTCGCGCACGATACGCAGGTTTTCGCGCAGCGACTGGCTGGGCACGGAGAGGAAGACAATCTCGGCGCTGTCCAACACATCCGGCAGTCGCGAACTCGCCCAGAGAGTGCGGGGCAGG
>JBDTAD010000196.1:0-4412 GCA_039924815.1 Lacisediminihabitans sp. | reverse complement strand
TCGTAGTCGAACTCCTCATCGGCGAGGCCAAGGTAGACCATGGTCTTGCGCAGCGGGTTTGCCATTACGTGCCTCCTGTGGTGGAACTGATGGGTTCAGATTAACCGGGGGTGGGGCGGTTTCCCGTGATTGCCGACCCAATCCGTAGGTGTGTCGCGCCCTCGAGGATCGCCTCGCGAAAGTCTGCCGACATCCCAGCGGAGATAAACGTCGCCGCCGGGGCTAGGGCAGCCACTCGCTCGGAAGCCTTGCGCACCTGCGCGAAGGCGCTGCGCGGCTCAACCCCTAGCGGGGCGACGGCCATCACACCCAGGAGGTTGAGACCGGGCGTCAGAAGCACTCGCTCGGCCAGCCGTTCAAGGTCGACATCCTCGATGCCGCCGCGGTTCGGATCGCCGGTGAGGTTAAGCTGCACGAAACAGTCGACATCATCATCATCCGAGGTCAACGCCTCGACGACTGATGGGCGATCGAGCGAATGGATGACGCTGGCGTACGCGCGCGCCTGCCGTGCTTTCTTGCTCTGCAACTGGCCCACGAAGTGCCAGCGCAGATCGAGGTCAGCAGTGGTCGCGGCCTTGTCTCGTGCTTCCTGGTGCCGATTCTCGCCGAAATCCCGTACCCCTAGCGCGTGTAACTGCCGCACGAGTGCCACGGGATGGAACTTCGTGACGACGATAGTGGTGACGTCCGTTGGCTCGCGTCCCGCCTCGCGGCAGGCGTCGCCAACGGACTCGCGAACGCCCTGGAGCCTCAGCTCTAGCTGCGCAGCAGCCTGCTCCACCTCGTGCAACCGCGGTCGCGTTACTTCAAGAAATCTGGGACGTCCAACTCGTCATCAGCATCATCAAAGACCGGGTCACTGTGCGAGGCCGGAAGTTCCGGCTCTCCGTTCCACAGTGGCGTGGCAGGCGATGACTCGTCGTTCGAGTCCGGATCGGCCGTCTCTGTTGAACGGCCGGAATCAGAGCCATCTGCTGCATCGATGAAAGTGGCGCGGTGTCCAATCTTCTTGGTCACCGGCTCACCTCCGTCAAAACCCGCAGCGATGACGGTAACCCGCACCTCGTCACCAAGCGTGTCGTCGATGACGGCACCAAAGATGATGTTCGCTTCAGGGTGCACAGCCTCCTGCACAAGCCGAGCAGCGTCGTTAATTTCGAAGATTCCTAGATTCGATCCGCCCTGAATGGACAACAGCACACCGTGTGCCCCATCGATGCTGGCCTCAAGCAAAGGTGATGCCACAGCAAGCTCTGCGGCCTTGATCGCCCGATCCGCACCCCGGGAGGATCCGATACCCATGAGTGCGGAGCCCGCACCCTGCATGACCGACTTCACGTCGGCGAAGTCGAGGTTGATCAGCCCCGGGGTGGTGATGAGGTCCGTAATGCCCTGTACGCCGGCGAGCAGAACCTGGTCCGCGGTCGCGAATGCCTCAAGAAAACTAATACCGCGATCGCTTATTTCAAGCAAGCGATCGTTCGGAACGACGATGAGCGTGTCAACCTCGCTCTTCAGCGAAATGATCCCAACATCGGCCTGAGCGGCTCGGCGCTTTCCTTCAAATCCGAACGGACGCGTCACCACGCCGATCGTGAGTGCACCGATGGACTTGGCAATGCGAGCCACGACAGGTGCACCGCCAGTGCCCGTTCCGCCACCCTCACCTGCCGTGACGAAGACCATGTCAGCGCCAGCGAGGGCCTCTTCGATCTCCTCGGCGTGGTCTTCGGCCGCGCGCCGTCCCACTTCTGGATCTGCGCCGGCACCGAGACCGCGTGTGATCTCGCGCCCCACGTCAAGCTTCACGTCAGCGTCGCTCATGAGGAGCGCCTGCGCGTCAGTGTTGATGGCAATAAACTCGACGCCTCGCAGCCCGAGTTCGATCATGCGGTTGACGGCGTTGACGCCACCGCCGCCTATGCCGACAACCTTAATCACGGCTAGGTAGTTCTGGTTTGATGTCACGTCCGGCCTCCGCGGGGAACATTAAACCTCTGCTAGAGGCTTAAAGTTATGCTCAGTATAGCTTTACTGGTTCGAAGCTAAGCGCGCGGCGGCCCGCGCAGCAGTAAGGAGGCCAGCGTGTCGGAAAGTGTCAGCGCAATGGAAGCAATTATGAGCCGGGCCGCACAACAGCGCTGTTCGGTGCGGAGACGTCGTACTCAACCACGGTCTTCGGATCTTGGTGTGAAATGAGGTCAGCGAGCACCCGAGCTTTCTCAGCCGACCGCTCCGCACTCCCCCACACCACACTTTGCCCCGCACCGTCCAACACCAACGTCACGTCATCTTTGGTGCGAGCCTTCACGGTGTCGACGCGCGAGGAAACACTGGCGGGAAGAGCAAGCATCACCGAGACCGCGGCTGTGAAGGCCGCGGTGGTCGTTGACGTCGAACCGGAATCGATGATGGGCAGCTTGGCCGGCCGCTCGGTCTCATGAGAGAGCGTCACCCCGGCAGCGTCCACCACCGTGTATCCCGTTGCCGTTTGGAGAACACCAAGCGGTGCGCGCTCGACGATATGGATTACCAGAGTATTCGGGGGTACCGTCTCGGTCACGTAGCTTCGGATCAGTGGGAAGCGCGCGAGTTCCTTCTTGATGCCGTCGAAGTCAACCAGTGCCAGCGGGGTGCCGAGCTGATCCGCCAGCGCCGTTCGCACCTCAGTCGCACTGACACTCGCCGCACCCTCGATCTTAATCGTCTTCAACGCGAGAAGCGGCGAGTAGACCGCTACGGCCACGAGCACACACAGCACCACAATCGAGGCCGCAATAGTGAGCCATGTCAGCCGACGGTGACGACTGCGCCTGGTGAACCTGCGCACCTCACTGCGCTCGTACTTTCTCCGGAGTCGAGCAGCTTTATTCGCCTCGGCGTTCGCCCTGCGCGAGGAATCCACCACTCGCTCGGTCTTGTTGCGAACCTTGCGCCCTGGCGAATCCCGGCTAGGCTCCCCCATCGGCCGCGCGACAGGCGTGCCCGCCTCGGGCTTGTGAGGTCTTGCTGGTGGCACGCGTTTGCCCTTACCAGCGTTACGAGGCGCCGTGGGCGGAGTGTCGGGTGTGTGTGGGTCGAACCCTTCCGGTCTTTTCATCACGAGGTCAGCTAGCCCACAGCGCTGTTCGTAGCATTCTCGAGCGCCTCGAGAAGTTGGGGAACAACCCGGTAGACGTCTCCCCCGCCCAGGGTGATGACGAAGTCCCCCGGCCGAGCAAGTGACGCGGCGAGCTCAACAGCCTGCTGCCAGTCTTCGACGTAGTGAGCCCGGCCGAGATCAGCGAAGAGTGAGGTGATGAGTTTGCCGGTCACTCCGGGCTCAGGCTCCTCGCGCGCGCCATAAATCGGAACGACGATGGTGTGGTCTGCGAGCGACTCGAACGTCTCTGCGAAGTCGGCTGCGAGCATCCGCGTTCTGCTGTATAGGTGGGGCTGGAAAATGGGGATGAGCCTGCCGTGCCCGACAACATCGCGGGCTCCTGAAAGCGCCGCCCGAATCTCGGTCGGATGGTGCGCAAAGTCGTCGTACACCTTCACCCCGTCGACATCACCGCGAAGTTCGAAGCGGCGCTCGGTGCCATCGAAGGTGGCAATCGCATCAAGAGCTCGCTGTGGCTCGAAGCCCAAACCAACGAGCACCCCAAACGCTCCCGCCGCGTTAAGGGCGTTATGCAGTCCCGCAACTTTAAGCCGCGTGCGATAGTCGCCGCCACCGTAGTTGAGTGCGAAGGAGATCGTCTCAGAACCCTGCACAGAGTGCAGCCGCACATCGGCCGTGGCGGCCTGTCCAAACGTCGTCACTCGGGCCTTCTGCAACCTCTGCGTCAGATCTACCGAACGCGGGTCGTCACTGGAAATCACGACGCGTTCACTTGCCCTCTCGGCAAAACGGATGAACGCCTCTTCAAACGCGTCCTCTGAACCGTAATGGTCGAGGTGGTCGGGGTCGACGTTGGTGATCAGAGCGATCGAGGTCTCGTAAAGCAAAAAAGAACCGTCAGATTCGTCGGCCTCGACCACAAATAGTTCGCCCTGCCCGGGAGCGGCACTCACTCCGAGCGAGCGGATCACGCCCCCGTTGACAAAACTTGGATCTTGCCCCAGAGCGCGTAGCGCGGTCACGATCATCGCCGTGGAAGTTGTTTTGCCATGAGCGCCAGCAACCGCGATGAGCCTGCGCTCTCGGGTCAGCCAGGCCAATGCCCTGGCGCGATGCACGGCCGGAACGCCTGCCGCTCGCGCCGCCACATATTCTGGGTTGTCTTCTGCGATTGCGCCGGTGACAACGAGAGTACCTGCACCGGCAATGTTCGCGGCGTCATGGCCGATGGTGACACGCACACCCTTGGCTCGCAGTGCCTCAACCGTTGCGGTGTCGCGGATGTCGGATCCGGTGACCGTAAACC
>JBDTAD010000195.1:0-2239 GCA_039924815.1 Lacisediminihabitans sp. | reverse complement strand
ATCGGGTGGCGCACACGCTCGACGCACTGCCCCATATCGACTGGCTACATCCGACCCGGCGCGTCTATCGCGGCGTCTATGAGAACTAACCTCGCCCCACTCTGCGCTCGGCGCGGACACGGCCACGGCATCCGCAAGTCCGGGCAGCGCGGTAGCCGCACGTTCGATGGCTGCGAGCGACACGTTCACTCCACCGGAGATGATCACGGAGTCGAGGCGACCAGAGATCGAGAGCACGTCATCCACCTCCCCCGCGTCGCCGGTGCGATACCAACGCTGTCCGCGGTCATCGAGAAAGGTGCGCTCGGTCAACGCTTCGTCACCGAGATAGCCCTCGGCGAGGGTGGACCCGCCGATCTGCACTTCGCCGTCGAGAATGCGCAATTCCACTCCGGGCAAGGCAACGCCGTCGTACACACAGCCGCCTGAAGTCTCACTCGATCCGTAGCTGCGGCTGATGTTGAGACCGAGTTCGAGCGCCCGCGCGACGAGGCCGGGCGGCGTGGCCTGACCACCGATGAGCAAACGGTCGAAGCGGCGCAGACGCTCGAGCACGGGCAGGTCTTGCTCGGCGGCATCGAGCAGGCGCAGCAGCTGGGTCGGCACGAGCGAGGCAAAGCGCAGCGGGGCATCCAGCTCGTCGCTCGCCTCGACGAACACCTTCGCGTCGAAGTGCCCCTCGGGCAGGATGACCGGCTCGGTGCCACTCGCGATCGAACGTACGAGCACGTTGACCCCGGCGATGTAGTGCGCTGGCAGGGCAAGCAGCCACTGGCCCGGTCCGCCAAGCGCGCTCTCGGATGCCGCTGCCGAGGAGAGCAGGGCATCCGCACTGAGCATCACGCGCTTCGGCACCCCGGTAGAGCCGCTCGTCTCCACAACGAGCGCAACCCTCTGCGGCACCTCGGTGGGCAGGTCTGCGTGGTCTGATGCGCTCGAGACTGCCCGGGCATCCGCATCTCTCGGCAGGATCGCTGGCCCGTCACCGTTGAGAGCGTCGCGCAGGGCCACCAGCACGCGGTGGGGATCTGCCGGTACTACCGCGAGTGCCCGCGTCATCTGGTCACCTGACCCTCGACGACGCGTCGAATTGCGGCACATGGTGGGTTAACGACGCCATGACCCACACTGTGCCGCAATGGGATGCGATTCATGCTGCGCTCAGTACTGCCACGGGTAGGGCGACCAGTCCGGTTCGCGCTTCTCAAGGAACGCGTCGCGCCCCTCCACGGCCTCGTCCGTACCGTAGGCGAGACGGGTAGCCTCGCCCGCGAACACCTGCTGGCCAACCATGCCGTCGTCCACCGCATTGAAGGCGAACTTGAGCATCCGGATGGCCGTGGGCGACTTGCCGAGGATCTCGTTAGCCCACTCCAGAGCGACCTTCTCCAGCTCGGCATGGGGCACCACGGCATTGATCGCTCCGGTGTCGAGGGCGCGTTGGGCGTCATACTCACGCGCGAGAAAGAAGACTTCACGAGCGAACTTCTGGCCAACCTGGCGGGCGAAGTATGCGCTGCCGTAACCGGCATCGAAGGAGCCGACATCGGCATCCGTCTGCTTGAAGCGCGCGTGTTCTGCGGAGGCGATGGTCAGGTCGCAGACGACGTGCAGCGAGTGCCCACCGCCGGCAGCCCAGCCTGGGACGACCGCGATGACGACCTTGGGCATGAAGCGGATGAGGCGCTGCACCTCGAGAATGTGCAGGCGGCCGGTCGACGCCGTGCCATCCGAATACTGGTAGCCATCACGACCGCGGATGCGCTGGTCGCCGCCCGAGCAGAAGGCCCAGCCGCCGTCCTTGGCGCTAGGTCCGTTGCCGGTGAGCAGCACAACGCCAATACGCGAGTTTTGGCGGGCGTGGTCGAGTGCACGATAGAGCTCGTCGACCGTGTGCGGCCGGAAGGCGTTGCGCACCTCCGGCCGATTGAACGCCACCCGCGCTACGCGACCCGCGAGGTCGTGATGGTAGGTCACGTCGGTCAGACCTTCGAACCCCGCAACCGACTTCCACGCGGCGGGGTCAAACAGGTCGGAGACGATCGCTGCTTCAGGCATGGCCCAAGCCTACGAGCCTCAGCCACCGAGAAAGGCGAGCAGGTGCGTGAGGATGAAGGGGTTGGCAAGAATCGCCACGGCCATCGCAACAATGCCGAGCCAGCGAGCTGGCCTGCGGAAGGCCGCGAACAGCCCAACGACAAAGACGATCACGGTGGCGATGTCCATGCCCTGTGCGAGC
>JBDTAD010000194.1:0-3950 GCA_039924815.1 Lacisediminihabitans sp. | reverse complement strand
CAGCAGTGGATGAGGGTGACGGTTACCGGGAAGTATCTCCCTGATGAGCAGCTGCTGGTGCGAAACAGGCCCACAAACAACGGCCCAGGGTTCGAGGTTCTGACCCCCCTGCAGCGAGCAAACGGCTCGATCTTCATCGTCGACCGGGGTTGGGTGCCCACCGGAAACAAACAGGATGCCCCCGATTCCGTGGCAGCGCCTCCGGCCGGTGAAGTTACCGTCATTGCCCGGCTACAGCCAAGCGAACCAAAGCTCGACTCCCGTGGTGCAACCGGAAACCAAATTGCTACCATCCATCTTCCGGAGGTTGCCACCATGGTCAAGGGCAACATCTACAGGTCAGCGTACGGAGTGCTCGACAGCCAAAGTCCGGCAGGTACCGCTCTCACCGCGGTGAATGCGACGGCTCCGGTGCTGGACGAGGGTTTGCACTGGTCGTACATGGTCCAGTGGGTCATCTTCGCGCTTATCGGTTTCTTTGGCCTCGGCTATGCGGTTCGTCAGGAATACCGCCTTCGTAATGCCCATGACCCGGCAGAGATGGCCAAGGCGCAGGAGCGCGACCGCAAGCGCGCGTTGAAGAAGACCGACGCCGATATCGAAGATGCAATCCTCGAAGGTACGCACCAGTAGTTTTGTAGGTGTCTGGCCTCAGCGCGGAACTGCTCAGGCGAGCGAAACCAAGTCTGCATAATCGCGATTCCACAAGTCCTCGACGCCGTCGGGCAGGATGAGCACCCGCTCTGGATTGAGTGCCTCTACGGCACCCTCGTCGTGACTGACCAGTACGACCGCGCCGGAGTAGTTCGCGAGAGCATCCAAGATCTCTGTTCGCGATGCTGGGTCGAGGTTGTTGGTCGGCTCGTCGAGGAGCAACACGTTGGCGCCTGAGACCACGATCATCGCGAGCGCGAGACGGGTCTTCTCTCCGCCGGAGAGCACTCCGGCCGGTTTGTGGGAGTCGTCTCCGGTAAACAGGAACGAACCGAGCACACGCCGCGCTTCTGTTTCCGTGATGTTGGGCGAAGAGGACACCATGTTCTCCAAGACGCTCCGTTTGACATCGATCGTCTCGTGCTCCTGCGCGTAATAGCCGATGCGCAAGCCGTGGCCGGGCTCAATTTGCCCCGTGTCTGGCGTGTCCACTCCGGCGAGGATCCGCAGCAGTGTGGTCTTACCCGCCCCGTTGAAGCCGAGCACGACAACCTTGGAACCGCGGTCGATCGCGAGGTCGACCGCTGCGAAGATTTCGAGGGAGCCGTAGCTTTTACTGAGATTGCTCGCCATGAGTGGAGTGCGCCCGCAGGCAACGGGCTCCGGGAAGCGAAGCTTGGCAACCCTGTCGACGGCGCGTACCTCCTCGAGGCCGGAGAGCATTTTCTCTGCGCGCCGCACCATTTGGTGCGCCGCAGCCGCCTTGGAGGCTTTTGCGCCAAACTTGGCCGCTTGCATCTGGAGCACGGACGCCTTCTTCTCGACGTTTGCACGCTCCTTCTTGCGACGCTCCTCATCTGCGGCTCGCTGGCGTTGGTAGTTCTTCCAGTTCATGTTGTAGATGTCGATCACCTGACGATTGCCATCCAGATAGAAGACCCGATTCACGGTCTCCTCGACGAGAGCGATGTCGTGGCTGATTACGATCAGCCCGCCTTGGAAGGCCTTGAGAAACTCTCTCAGCCACACCACCGAATCTGCGTCAAGATGGTTAGTCGGTTCATCGAGCAGCATGGTGTCCGCGCCGGAGAAGAGGATGCGAGCTAGCTCAATTCGACGTCGCTGGCCACCGGAGAGAGTGGAAAGTTGCTGGTCGAGAATCCGGTCCGGAAGGCTCAGGTTGCTAGCGATGGATGCTGCCTCGGCCTCGGCGGCGTACCCGCCCAAGGCGAGAAATCGGTCTTCGAGTTTGCCGTATAGGTCCATGGCTGCGCTGCTGGTCTTCGCGTCGGCGCTGCCCATGGCGAGGCTCGCTTCTTCCATCCCGACGACGATGTGTCCAAGGCCACGTGCGTCCAGAATACGAGTTCGGGCGAGGTCATGCGGGTTGCCAGTGCGTGGATCCTGAGGAAGATAGCCGACCTCTCCCACCCTGTCGATGGTGCCGCCGGTCGGCTGTCCTTCGCCCGCAAGAATCTTCGTGAGGGTTGTCTTGCCGGCGCCATTGCGGCCGACGAGACCGATTTTGTCTCCGCGCTCTACGCGAAAAGTGACGTCCTCCATCAGCACTCTTGCACCGACTCGCAATTCGACATCGTGCACGCTGAGCACAGGCAAAGTCCATTTCTTTGTGTTGCCGCGACAACGGAAGCCAAGGGGGTAGGCACCTAGTATATTTCGTGGGCGATGTGTGAACGTCCGCAGTGTAGGGAGGACCAATGTCTAAACTGACCCTCGCGATCGGTCGTCCGGTTATTGCGGATCACGTTTTTGCTCGCGGACTCCCGATGGACATCGCACTTATTTCCGCTGGTGCAGGCCTCATCGCCATTGCTGCGCAGCTAAGCATTGCTCTGTGGCCTGTTCCGATTACGGGCCAGACTCTCGCTGTGCTGCTCGTAGGAAGCATCCTCGGCGCGCTCCGAGGCACGCTAGCGACGGTGTTGTACGCGATTCTCGGAATTGTGGGCCTTCCCGTCTTCAGCGATGCCTCGCACGGTGTGAATGTTGTGCTCGGCCCGACGGGCGGCTACATCATCGGCTTCATTTTCGCTGCAGCACTGACCGGGTGGCTCGCACAGCGAGCCTGGGATCACCGCATCGTTGGGGCGTTACTCTCTTTCCTTGGCGGAATAGTTGTTACGTTCGCGATCGGGCTGCCGTGGCTTGCGACGACTCTTCACCTCAATTTTGAGCAAACACTGCAGGCTGGCCTCTACCCGTTTATTATCGGTGGGACGATCAAAGCGCTGCTTGCCGCAGGCATCATCCGCCTGTCCTGGTACCAGATAGCCGCAGCAGACGACCGCGACGAGCGTGATGGCGGGTTCTAGCCGTGCACAACACCCTCACCGCGAATATTGCAGAGAAGCCGTGTGGCTGCTGGTCACCCAGCTGCCACACGGCTTCCGTTGTAAAGACGCGTACCTACATCGCAAAACCGAGTGCGCGCATCATGTCGCGACCGTCATCGGTGATCTTGTCCGGACCCCACGGCGGCATCCACACCCAATTGATGCGGAATTGCTCAACCACGCCGTGCAGTGACTCTGCAATTTGCTCCTCGATGACATCCGTGAGGGGGCAGCCAGCCGAGGTGAGGGTCATGCTGATGACCAGAGCGTTGTTCTCGTCATCCCAGGTGAGGTCGTAAATCAGACCGAGGTCCACGACGTTGACCCCGAGTTCGGGGTCCATTACATCCTTGAGCGCCTCTTCGATCTGGTCGAAAAGTGCTGGAGCTAGTGCGACTGCCATGTCATTAGCCTACTTTCGAGTCCGCGAGATAGCGATCGTATCCGGAATTCTCCAAGGCGTCTGCCAGTTCGGGGCCACCGCGCTCAGCGACTCGTCCGTCGACGAAGACGTGCACGAAGTCAGGACGGATGTAGCGAAGGATGCGCGTGTAGTGGGTAATGAGCAGCACGCCAAGGTCGGTGTTGGCCTTCGCGCGATTCACGCCCTCTGACACGATCTTCAACGCGTCGACGTCCAGGCCGGAGTCGGTCTCGTCGAGGATCGCGAAACGCGGCTTGAGTACCTCAAGCTGCAGGATCTCGTGGCGCTTCTTCTCTCCACCGGAGAAACCCTCGTTGACACTGCGATCTGCAAACGAAGGATCCATTCGCAGGTTCTTCATCGATTCCTTGATCTCCTTCATCCAGCCTCGGATGGCCGGAGCCTCGCCGTCCAAAGCGGTCTTGGCGGTGCGGAGGAAGTTGGAGACAGCAACACCCGGAATCTCGACCGGGTACTGCATCGCGAGGAACAATCCTGCCCGCGCGCGGGCATCGACG
>JBDTAD010000193.1:0-1785 GCA_039924815.1 Lacisediminihabitans sp. | reverse complement strand
CCGTCGACGGAGCCCGCGAGCGTCGCGAGCACCTCATTCATGTTCATGTTCGATGAGGTACCGCTACCGGTCTGGTAGGTGTCGATCGGGAATTGGTCGTGGTGCTTTCCCGCAATGAGCTGATCTGCCGCGCCGACCACGGCATCCACGATCTTCTGGTCCAGGATGCCGAGCTCGCCGTTGACGATTGCCGCGGCCCGCTTGATGCGGGCGAGTGCCACGATCTGTGCTGGCTCGAGACCGGATCCCGAGATGGGAAAGTTCTCGACCGCGCGCTGGGTCTGTGCCCCGTACAGCGCGGTCGCGGGAACGCGCACCTCGCCCATCGTGTCATGTTCGATGCGGTACTCGGCTGGAGTGTTCTCGCTCACGTCTTCGTGTTTCCTTGCTTGTCTCGAGTGGTTTTGCTGGTGAGGGGCGCGGCTATCAGATGACGCCGACGACAGTTTCCGGAATGGCTCGGCCCTTGGCCAGCTCGTAACCCGCGCCCACAATAGCCAGCGTACCCGCGGCTACCGCATCGCTGATGATCTCTGACCCCTCTAACAGCTGCTGGATCGTGTTGTCGAGATGCTGATGGCCAACTTCTGCGGCGTCGAGGGCTTCGCCGGTGTCGTGGGCGGAACGTACGGTGCGCACGGCCGGCACGATCTTCTCGACCAGCGAATTGATGTGCGGCGGTAGTGGCATGGCATCGGGGGCCTGTGAGTCGATGGCCGCGCGCACGGCACCGCATCCCTCGTGCCGCAGCACGATGAGCAACGGTACGTTCAGCAGCGCTACCGCGTACTCGAGCGAGCCAATCGCCGACTCCGTAACGACATGCCCCGCATTGCGCACAACGAAGAGGTCGCCGATGCCCTTGTCAAAGATGATCTCCGCGGTCACTCGAGAGTCACTGCAGCCGAAAAGTACGGCGTGTGGCTCCTGCAGAGTGATCAGCTCGGCCCTGCGCTCTGGGCTCTGGCGAGGATGACTGGGAGTCCCTGCGATGAAGCGTTCGTTGCCGCGCACCATCTCCTTCCACGCTGCTGCCGGAGTGAGTGGGGTGACACCGTCTGCTGAGTACATCTCTACTACTTCTTTCCTTTTTACTTGTTGTGGGCCTCGGTGAGCTGGTGCGCAAGTGCAGTTGCGAGCGTATGGAACTCTGCAGTGTCCGCCGAACCGTGAAGCACATAGCTACTGCTGTCGATCGTGGTGACGAGGGCGTAGTCGTCAGTGCCAGCGTTGCTACTCGTGCTGCGTTGGTCGTACACCGCCCAGACGAGCCCGCCGATCGATTCGCTTCCTGTGGCGCGGACGCCGGGGGTGAGCGCGTCACCGAGCTGCGCAGCGACCCAAGTGGGATTCGCCTCGATGCCCTGGATTAAGCCAATGTACTGCGGTGTTGGGGTGATAAAGCCGATGTACCAGGTGACCACCGAGTCTGACCCCGTATTGAGCCGGGCGGCGTTAGCGCTCCAGCTTTTCGGGAGTTGCGGGCTCGCGAGCGGGGCAGAGACCGTGGGCTGCGCATCCGCGGCAAGCTTCTGATAGTCCACGTGTGGGGTGGCGTCGATGGACGGTCGCACGACCACCAGTACGAGAAACAGCACAATGCCCAGCGATGCGACGAGCGCGATAACGAGGTTGAAGAGCGTCTGGTTTGCCCGATGCTTGCGCGAGCTCTCAGCCTTGCGTTCCGCGGTCTCATCCGGGGTCTCCGGACGACCGAGTTCCGCAACGATGCGCTGCGGCGCCGACGGCTGGACTGGTGGAGTGGGAGATCCTGTCATCTGGATC
>JBDTAD010000192.1:0-1621 GCA_039924815.1 Lacisediminihabitans sp. | reverse complement strand
GGCGGTGTGTTTGATGTGGCGGCAATCCGCGTTCCTGTGGCGACCAAGTCGGAGAGCAACCGAGACATGAGCCGCGTATCCCCTGGATCGTCGAGTTCGAACTCGTCTATGCAAATGAGTGAGGCACCCTTAAGCAGGGCTGCAGCACGTGCGTACCCGAGCGCTCCGACTAGGGCGGTGTACTCGATGAACGTACCAAAGTACTTACGTCCAGGGGCCGCGTGCCAGAGAGCAGCCAAAAGGTGAGTCTTACCCACACCAAAGCCACCGTCGAGATAGACGCCCGGCCGAACGTCGGCAGAATTCTTCCGCCGCGAAAAGAGTCTTCCACCGCGCACCGAGCCCGCGGCAAGAAAGTTTCGGATAGTAGCAACGGCAATGCCTTGGGACGGGTAGTCACGGTTGGGCCGATACGACTCGAGGGTCGCGGAGCTAAACTGGCGTGGAGGAATGAGGTGATTCACGATCTCTTCGCCGGAAAGTGTCGGCGACCTCGTGACCAAGCTCAAAGAGGAGCCGGGCGGTTCGGTAGTCAAACGGGACGCCTCATTATTGTGTCGAAGTCTTACGGGTGCCCTGTCGAATGGCATCCCCCTTGCGTACATTCACAAGTACGGACTGGTCAAGCCTAAGCCCGATCAGCCAGCTCACTAAACGCTGCCCCCACGGGGGCGTCACCCGGAGGTAACCATGACCGTCGAGGTCGATTCATCACCCAAGTTCGCGGATTTTGCCCACCCAGAGCGGCTGGTCAGCACGGAGTGGCTACAGAGCCACCTGGATACTCCAGGACTGGTTGTCGTCGAATCCGACGAGGATGTCTTGCTCTATGAAACCGGTCACATTCGCGGCGCCGTCAAAATCGACTGGCACACCGACCTGAATGACCCGGTCGAGCGCGACTACATCGACGGAGAAGCCTTCGCCAAACTCCTGGGTTCCAAGGGCATCACGCGTGACACCACGGTCGTCATCTACGGCGACAAGAACAACTGGTGGGCCGCCTACGCGTTGTGGGTCTTCACGCTGTTCGGCCACGAGGATGTCCGCTTGCTTGATGGCGGACGTGTCAAGTGGCAAGCAGAAGGCCGCGAGTACACGACCGATGTACCCACTCCGGTCGCCGCCGAGTATCCGGTCATCGAGCGCAACGATGCTCCCATCCGCGCATACAAGGACGATGTCCTCGCGCACCTCGGAAACCCTCTCATCGATGTTCGCTCACCAGAGGAGTACACCGGCCAGCGCACGACTGCTCCCGCCAACCCGGAAGAGGGTACGCTGCGTGGCGGTCACATTCCGAGCGCACACAACATCCCCTGGGGCAAGGCCGCTGCAGAAGACGGAACCTTCCGCCCGCTAGATGAGCTCAACGCCCTGTACCGCGACGGCGCCGGCCTCAAGAATGGCGACGACATCATCGCCTACTGCCGGATTGGCGAGCGATCGAGCCACACCTGGTTCGTCCTTACGCACCTTCTCGGCCTCGAGGGCGTTCGTAACTACGACGGTTCCTGGACAGAGTGGGGCAGCGCGGTACGCGTGCCGATAGTCAAGGGCTCCGAGCCAGGGCTCGTTCCCGTTAGGTAACGCGTGACCACCGGCCGGGGCTCAGTGAGTG
>JBDTAD010000191.1:0-8133 GCA_039924815.1 Lacisediminihabitans sp. | reverse complement strand
GAGAAGACCTCGGCACTGCGCCCGACACTCGGCCGGGCCAGACCACTCGCCGAGCGCAGCCTCGGCCATCCAGACGCGGGCGCTACTTCGCTCGCACTCATCGCCCGCACCATCGCGGACACAACCCCTCGGGATTAAACGATGTCCGACACCTTCAAGATTGCGATCGGCAGGCGAAGCCGATCGCGCGGTGCTGAGCAACAACGCGCAGGTGCTCGCGCTCGGACAGAGGGTCATCGGCATCGAGGTCGCGAAGCGTCTTGTGCGCGAATGGCTCGGCTACCGCTTCGACCCCGCGTCCGCCTCCGCTGAGAAGGTCGCCATCATCACCCGCTACGAGGAAGCAGACAACTCATGATCACGAAAACTGCCGTCATCGGCTCCGGCTACATGGGCGGTGGCATCGCGCAGATCCTGGCCCTGGCCGGTTGCACCGTGAGCATTGCCGACATCTCCGCCGAGATTGCGGAGAAGAATCTGACGCGCATCATCGCGGAGGCTGAGGAGTTCGAGCGCGCCGGCCCGTTCCCCGCCGGATCCACCGACATGATCCGCGCAAATATCACTGCGGCAAAGTCCATGGAAGAGGCTGTCGCCGACGCGGACTTCATCGAAGAAGCCGTGCCCGAGACCATTCCGATCAAGAAGGAAGCGCTCGCTCGGATCAGCGCCGCGGCGTCGCCAACAGCCATCATCGGCAGTAACACCTCGACCATCCCGCTCACCACGCTGGCCGAGGCTGTGACCGAGAACTCGCGCTTCCTCGGCATCCACTTCAGCAACCCTGCCCCGTTCATCCCCGGTGTCGAGCTGATTCCGCATGCAGGCACGTCAGAAGATGCCCTCGTGCAGGTCGAGGAACTACTCGCTAAAGCGGGCAAGATCACCGCTCGTATCACCGACGCCGTGGGCTTCGTGCTCAACCGGCTGCAGTACGCCCTGTTCCACGAGGCGACCGCGCTGGTCGAAGAGGGCATCGCGAGCGCGGATGCGATCGACACGATCGTTCGCACGACCTTCGGATTCCGCCTGCCGTTCTTCGGTCCGTTCGCGATCGCCGACATGGCCGGCCTCGACGTCTACGCCATGTGTTACGCGTCGCTGCAGACCAAGTTCCCCGAGCGCTTTGCCACACCGACCGTGTTGAAGGAACTGGTGGATGCCGGCAAGCTCGGCACGAAGACCGGCGCGGGATTTCTTGACGTTCCTGCCGACCGCATCCCCGCATTGATCGCCTACCGCAACAAGGCGTACGTCAAGATGCAGCAGCTTCTGGATGAGCTGGGCCCGGCACCGATCGACTAATACCGATCAACGAGTTCATCCCGCGTACGACCCGACAGGCAGCCCCGCGACACCGGCGTCATAGCTGTACAGTGCACCAGCCTGCGGTTCAGCTCCCTCGGGAATGTGCTCGCGCGAAGTGGTGATGAACAGCGTTGTCATCTCGTCACCGCCGAACGCGCAGGCGGTGACGTTGCTGACGCGCACCTCGACCACCTGGTCGAGCTGGCCGTTTGGTGCATAGCGATGGACCGCGGACCCGCGCGCTACGGCGACCCAGACTCCACCCTCAACGTCTACAGCGATCCCATCCGGATACCCCAAGTCTTCCGGGATACTGGCGAAGACAGACCGAGAGCCGAACCCGTGCTCTGGGTCGTATTCGAGCCGATCGATGCGGTTGGTAGGGGTGTCGACGTAGTAGGCGAAGTCGCCGGAGGATGCGAACTGCAGACCGTTGGAGATGGTGACGGGTTCCAGCGCAACAGCGACAGTGTGATCGAGTTCGAGCCGGTAGATCTTGCCGCCCCCGGTTGCGACGTCGTATCTCATCGTGCCGCAGTACAGACGACCCTGCGGGTCGCATCCGCCCTCATTGAAGCGCACCGCCGGATCATCCAGCACCGTGACCAAAGACTCGACCTCGCCAGAGTCGTGCAGGATTGCGAAGTCGTGTTCGCGAGCAACAATGGCGCCGCCTGCAGCTCGTGGACGGATCATCGCGGCGATCGTGCCAACGTGCGTGCGCTCGACGTGCCCGCCGTCAGTCAGCGCGAGCACATCCCCCGCGAGCATGTCGACCCAGCGCAGGCCGCCCCAGCTCGGGCTCCAACACGGACCCTCACCGTGGAAGGCGAGAGGATCGGTCAGCTGTAGCGCCGTGACCACGCGCGGCCTACTGTGACGGGTAGCGCGCGGTGCTGTCGCGCACCACGAGGTCAGTAGCGAGGTCGATTCGCACGGTGTCATTTTCGTTCTCGCCGCTGACTCCGAGCACGAGCCTGGTGGCCTGCTCGGCCATCTCGGTGAGCGGCTGCCGCACCGTGGTCAATGGCGGTCCGACCCATTTGGCCAACTCAAGGTCGTCGTAGCCCACGACGGAAAGATCCTGCGGGATGCTGAGCCCCAGCGTTCTCGCCGCTTCATAGATTCCGAGCGCCTGCAGGTCATTGCCCGCGAAGATCGCCGTGGGCCGTTCGGGCAACTCCAGCAGTTTCAATCCCCCACTGACGCCGTCTTCGCGATGGTAATTACCCGGCACTATGTACTCGTCGGGAACTTCGATTCCTGCAAGCTCCATCGCCGATTGGAATCCGGAGAGCCGCGCTCGGGAGCTCATCATCTCGCCCGGTCCGGTGATCACGGCTATGCGCTTGTGTCCAAGACCGACCAGGTGCCGTGCGGCCAGGACGCCACCGGTCCAGTTGGCCGAGCCGATCGACGGCACGTCCGGGGCCGGGTTTCCCGTGGGGTCGATGATGACAAAACGGATGTTGCGGGTCTTCAACTGCGCTTTGTTCGCCGCCGACAGGCCGGAAAACACGAGGATCACGCCCACGGGATTGCGCTTGATGACGCCGTCGATCCACTCCGGTCCGGGCGATCGGCGGTCACCGCTCTGGGTGACGACAGCGCTCATTCCGTATTCCTGGGCAACGCTTTCTACGCCACGGATGATCTCAATCGCCCAGGCGGAGTTGAGCTGGCTGAAGACGATCTCAACCAGGGTCGAAGACTGGCTCGTCCCGCGACGGTTGTAGCCGTAGGACTGCAAAAGTTTCTCTACGCGAGCGCGGGTGGCATCAGAGACCCCGGTCTTGCCGTTGAGCACTTTCGACACGGTAGACATTGAGACTGCCGCTTCCACCGCGATATCCGCCAAGGTGGCCCGAGAAGAGCGTTGGCTCTCCGGGGTCTGCGTAGTCATGCTCACACCTTAGCGAGAACGCGCGATATCTAGAGGTAGTTTCCTCCATAACTTCCGCAATATTTCAGGTCAGTATCAAGGAAATTTCGTAGTGCGCGCGTTCGGCTTTCGACTCTTCGGCCGCGAATACCCAGCGTGACACAACGCGCCACGCTGAGTGACAAGCACTACACCAGCGATTCGCGCCAGGCTGCGTGCAGCTTGGCGAAGCGTCCCGTGCCGGAAATGAGCTCCTGCGGCGTTCCATCTTCAACGATCACGCCGTGTTCCATCACGAGCACCCTATCGGCGATCGCCACGGTCGACAGTCGGTGCGCGATAATCACGGCGGTGCGATCGGCGAGCAGGGTCTGTAGCCCCTCTTGCACGAGCCGCTCGCTCGGGATGTCGAGGGATGCAGTCGCTTCGTCCAGGATGAGCACAACCGGGTCCGCAAGAAACGCGCGCGCGAACGAGATCAACTGGCGCTGGCCAGCCGAGACCCGCCCGCCACGCTTGTTCACATCCGAGTCGTAGCCATCCGGCAGCGCTTGGATGAACTCGTGCGCGCCCACGGCCTTCGCCGCAGCCACGATCTCCTCATGGCTGGCCTCGGGCTTGCCGAGCGCGATGTTGTCACTGACCGTGCCGGAGAAGAGGTACGCCTCCTGAGTGACCATGACAATGGCGCGACGAAGATCTTTCGGGTGCAACTGGCGCAGGTCGATGCCGTCGAGCGACACCTCACCCTCTGTCGGGTCGTAGAACCGCGCCATGAGCTCCGCGAGTGTGGACTTGCCAGCACCGGTTGAGCCCACCAGCGCGATCGTCTGCCCGGCGGGAATTGCCAGATCAAAGTGCGGCAGGATGACGCGATCCTTCTGGTAGGCAAACAGCACGCCCTCGAACGCGACGTCACCCTTCGCGTGCCACAGGTCAATCGGCTTCACCGGGTCCGGCACCGTTGGTGCTTCCTCCAGCACGCCCGAAATCTTCTCAAGCGCTGCCGCGGCGGACTGGTACGAGTTGTAGAACATGGCCATGTCTTCGGCCGGCGCGTAGAACGAGCGCGTGTACAGCAGCGCGGCGAGCAGCACGCCAATGGCGAGGCTCCCCTCCGCGACCCGCAGCCCACCGACGAGCAGTACGACGGCCAGGGTGACATTGCCGATCAGCACGAGACCCGGGTCAAAGATTCCGAACAGGTTGAGCACCTTGGAGTTCGACGCGCGGTAGTCCTCAACCAGCTCGCCGAACTCGGCCTCGTTGCGCTTCTCCTTGCGGAACGCCTTGACCGCGCGGATGCCCGTCATCGTCTCCACGAAATGCACGATCACCTTCGCGGAGGTCACCCTCGTGAGCCGGAACAGCTTCTGCGAGCGCACCTGGAACCACCGGGCGAGAACCAGCAGCGGCACGAGCGAGGCGAACATGATGAGCCCGCTAAGGCCATCCAGGGAGAACAGCGCGACGGCGATGAAGACCATGTACAGGCCGCCCTGCACGAGCTGGTTGATCCCGGAGTCCAGAAGCTCGCGGATCGAGTCCAGATCACTCGTTTGCCGCGCGATGATGCGCCCCGAGGTGTAACTCTCGTGGAACTCGAGGCTCAACCTCTGGGTGTGCAGAAAGACTCGCTTGCGCAGGTCGATCAGGATGGCCTGGCTGATCCGTGCGGTCAGCACCGTGTACTGGGCGATCAAGAGCGCACCCAGGATGCCTGCGACGAGATAGGCGGCAACGGCGAGGCCGAGAGGCATCCAGTCTTGGTGTTTGATCAGGGCGGGCAGGCCGGTGTCGATGCCGTACGCGATCAGTGCCGGACCGGCAACCTGCGCCGCCGTACTCACGACCACAACCGCGCTCGTGATCGTCACGCGCATCCACAGCGGCCGCAGCAGCACGCCGAGGAGCCTCAGTGAACGCTCGCGAATCTGTTTGCTTTCGGTGCGGGTGAAGTCCGAACGCTCTTCTCCTTCTACTCCCGTGACGCTCATGCCGTCACCTCCTTCTGTTCGCGCTTCTTTTCATCGTCAAGGCTGGAAATGACAAAGCGGTAATGCTCGCTTGTCGCCAGCAGTTCGCTGTGGGTTCCCACCGCGGTGATGCGACCGCTCTCGAGCAGTGCAACCCGGTCGGCAAGCATCACCGTGGAGGGTCGGTGCGCAACGATGAGTGCTGTCGTCGAGGCGAGCACGCGACGTAGCGCGGCCTCGACCAGTGCCTCGGTGTCGACGTCTAGTGCGGAAAGCGGGTCGTCGAGCACGAGCACCGAAGGCTTTGCCGCCACCGCTCGCGCCAGCGCCAGACGCTGCCTCTGACCGCCAGAGAGGCTCAGGCCCTCCTCGCCGACCTTTGTGTCGAGTCCGCCCGGGAGCTCGTAGACGAAGCTCGCCTGAGCGATGTCGAGCGCCTCGGCGAGTTCGGCATCCGTAGATTCCGGGCGCCCCAGCAGCACGTTGTCTCGCACGGATGCCGAGAACAGTGTTGCGTCCTCGAACGCCATTGCTACGTGACGATGCAGTTCCTCTTGGGCAAGCTCGCGGATGTCGACCCCGTCGAGCGAAATCGAGCCAGCCGTCACGTCGTACAGTCGCCCCGTAATCGCGGTGAGCGTGGACTTACCCGAACCGGTGAGCCCCACGATCGCCATGGTTTCACCGGGCAGGATCTCAAGGTCAATACCGTCGAGCAGGTCGGGATATTGCGCGGGCGAATCCGCATAGCGAAAGTGCACGCCGCCGAAGACAAGCCTGCCCTCGGGGTGAGCAATGGTCTTCGGATGTTCCGGGTCGGTGATTGTTCGCGGCGCATCCATCACTTCGAAGAAGCGGTCGACGGCGGTGCGAGTGTCGATGGTCATCGACAGCAGGAATCCGATCGACTCCACGGGCCAGCGCAGCACGGTAGCCGTGGCAAAGAACGCCACCAGCTCGCCCACGGTGATGTGTCCGCCGGAGGCCAGCCACACGCCACCGAGGAGGCACAGAGCGAAGGTGACGTCGGGAACCAGCAACAGCCATAACCAGATACTGGCAATCGTTCGCGCCTTCTCGATCTCCGTACCGCGGAGGTCTTCGGCCTGTGACGCGAAGTTCTTGAGCGCGTACTTTCCGCGACCGAATGCCTTCAATACGCGGATGCCGTGCACCGCCTCCTCCACGGAGGTCGCGAGGTCACCAGCCTGATCTTGACTGCGTCTGGCCACGACCGAGTACTTGTTCTCGAACACGAAGCCATAGATCCACAGCGGAATCGAACAGACCATGAAAACGACGCCGAGAATCCAGTTGATGTGCACCAGCAGACCGAATCCGACGAGGATCGTCAGCACGTTCACGACGAGCAGTAGCAGCCCGAACGACATCCAGCGACGGATGAGGCTGAGGTCGCTGATTGCCCGGGACAGCAGCTGCCCGCTCGGCCAGCGATCGTGGAAGGTGACGGGGAGTTCCTGCAGCCGCGTGTAGAGACTATTGCGCATGCGAGCCTCCACCTCGGTTCCTGGCACCAGTACGAACTGGCGGCGGAACCAGATCATGACGGCCTCGATGATGCCGAGTCCGAGCACTGCAGCGACCGGCCACCAGATCTGGCTGGCATCACCGTGGGACAGGGCGCCATCCACCAACTGCCCCAGCACCTGCGGGATCAAGAGCGCGACTACCGCGGCGATCATCGCCGAGACCATGCCGAGGTAGACGCGCGGCATTGCCTGCTTGACGTAGGGATAAATACGAAGGATCGAGGCGATCGTGCCCGTCTTCTTCTGTTCTAAAGACACGTGTCTTCCTTGCGTTTGAGCGAGATCGGCCGGGTCGGCGGATATCGAAAAGTGGTAAGTCGAGAGAGTCAGGTTGGTAGTGCGGGGCTGGGGAGTGCCCCAGGGCAGCTACCGGTGTGCGAGAGGCGGGAGCGATGCACCGATGACAAAACGAACGGCGCTCGCCTGGGCGATGGTTGTCTTGATCATGGGATCCTCCTGGGCACGTGACGATAGAACTCTTGACTGCCTCTCACCACCGACGCAACGTCGCGGTGAGCAGCCTTGCAGTCTATGTCGGCACGAATGGGCGGCGCAAGGCTCAATCGAAGATGAGCATCAGAAATGTCCGCGGATGCCCGCGCGGCTTGGGCGCTTACTCCCGCGCTGCGTATCCACCCTGGGCTGCGACCAACGCGTGCGGCGGAGTCGAAACCCCGGGCGTATGCGCGGCGGCCGGGTCCGAGTCGATCACGATGATCCGGTTGCTCGCATCGACGTGCACGACCGACGGTGCGAATGCACGTGCCTCCTCGTCTGACATGGCCGCGTAGGACATCACGATGACGAGATCACCGACGTGCGCCAAATGTGCTGCCGCTCCGTTGATACCGATCACTCCGCTGCCGCGCTCGCCCGCGATCAGATAGGTCTCGAACCGATTTCCATTGGCAATGTCGACCACGCTAACTTGCTCGCCGGGGAGCAGATCTGCGGCGTCGAGAAGGTCGAGGTCGACGGTGATGGAGCCCACGTAGTGCAGGTCGGAATGGGTGACCGTCGCCCTATGGATTTTCGACTTGAACATCGTTCGCAACACGGCTCTGCCCCTCAGGGCCTGACCTGACCCGCCGCAATTCTATCGGCCCAGATTTTCAGCCGAAGGTCGAGATCCCAAGGCCGCCGCCCAGGCGTGTTGGTGGGCGGTGACGTACTCTAGGGCTCCGCTCCAGTGGTCGCCGTGCCCTTCGACATACATCTGACCCCACGGTTGCAGCCCGCTGTCGTGAGCAGACCGCAGGAGCTCCAGCATCGCGGCTGTGCGGCGCACCATTGCCGCAGGTAGTGCCTCGCGCATGTCTTGATCAGCGCCATAACCGTCGACGAATGCGACCAATCGCGCGGCAGCGTCGGCAACCGACTGCCCGGCAACGAGAAAGGCGAAAGACTGCGCCGAATA
>JBDTAD010000190.1:0-1790 GCA_039924815.1 Lacisediminihabitans sp. | reverse complement strand
GGGATCGCTTCGCGCTCCTCATAGCTCCAGCGCGCCAAGAGGCCCACCACGCCCCCGCCTTCGGCTTGGTTCCCGCCGACCGAGTTTCCCTAAGAGTCAGCCCAGAGGATGCAGCAGCGCCAACGCCAGGGTTGCGGCCACAACCGTGAGCGGCGCAGCGACCAGACCGAGCAGCATGTACTTGGGCCAGGAGATTGGGACGCCCAACGACTTCAATCGCTCATGCCAGAGCAGAGTCGCGAGCGACGCCCACGGCGTAATGAGCGGCCCAGCGTTCACTCCGATGAGCAATGCGACAATCCTCAACGGATGACCGGCAACCGGTTCCAGTGCGAGATACGCGGGAAGGTTGTTGACGATATTCGCACTCGCTGCGCCGCTCGCAGAGAGCTGCAGCAGGTCGAGCGGGCCAGTGCCTCGACCTGCAACGGTGGCGAGCACCGCCCCCAGACCGAGCGAGTGCGCGGTCTCCACAATGAGAAACAGTCCAGCGGCCAGGAGTAGTAGCCGCCACGGAACTAGACCAAACGTCAGCTTGGCCGGCGCTCGTACGGCGAAGAATGCACCGAGCACCACAGCAGCTGCGACCGCCGGGATCCAGACGGGGAGTCCGGAGACGAGGATCGGGATGAGCACCAGCACGGTGACGCCGCTTGCGACCAGCAGCAGCCGGTCATCCGCCGCCCGTGGCAGAGACGGTTCGTAACGCCGCACCAGCTGCTTGCGATAGACGATGAAGAGCAGGGCAGCGGGGATCACGATCGCCACCAGTGCGGGAACCAGCATCAACGCCGCGAACCCCAGTGGAGTCAGCCCCACCAGCTCGTGCGCCGCGAGAAGGTTGGTCAGGTTGGACACGGGTAATAGCAGCGACGCGGTGTTCGCCATCCAGACAGTCGTGAGCGCGAACGGCAACGGGGGGAGGCCGACGTGCCGCGCGAGCAGCACCACCACGGGCGTGAGGAGCACCGCGGTGGTATCGAGCGACAAGAAAATCGTGCTGACCACAGACAGGGCAAGCACCAGCAGCCAGAGCAGCCATCCTCGACCGCGGCCCCAGGACGCGGTGTGCTCGGCGACGAACGCGAACAATCCTGCCTCGGCGGCAAGCTCGGTCACCACGGTGATCGCTAAGACAAACAGCAGGATCGGCCAGACCCGGACGCCGACGGCAAGAGCGTCAGCGACGGGCAGGATGCCGAGAGCAATGGCGAGCGCGCCCAGGACGAGCAGGCCTGCGCCGAGAATCGCTGAACGCACGGCATCCCTTCCGATAAATCCGGCAGTTCACTGTATTCTCAGGGCTCAACTAGCCGCACACCGACGCGGACTGTACGGTTAAAAGCTACGGAAAGCGGGGAACCCATGCGTAAGTTCATCTTGAGCGGAACTATGCTCAGTGCGATCTTCGGTGGCATAAGCACGCTTCAGGCAACCCGCAAGGGGCCTCGCGATTGGCGTCTGGTGCTGATGTGGATTAGCTGGGGGCTCACCGTGGCCATCGCCGCGGGAACCGTTATCAAGAACGCGGAAGACTCCGCGGGCGAACTGGAGGACTGACATGTTCGGATTTGGCTACGGATGGGGCAACAATGTTGCTGGGCTCCTCGCGACCATTGTCTCCGGCCTGTTTGCGCTGTTAATTTTGGTCATCGTGGTCGGATTGATCTTCTTGCTCGTGCGCTTCCTGCTCGTTGCGACTCGAGCCGCACAGCTCTATGTCGCGGAACACGAGCCGCCGCGGCCCGTGACACCGGTAACGCCAGCCGCTAGGGTCGCGCCAGCTGCTC
>JBDTAD010000189.1:0-3130 GCA_039924815.1 Lacisediminihabitans sp. | reverse complement strand
CGCGGGGCGACCCGAGAATCGTTACCGCAGTTCATCCTGAACGTTGATCGGCCACGCTCGGCGGAATCGGTTAGCGTGACAGTATGACAATGATGCGCGCGATGGTGATCAATGAGACCGGAGCACCGGAGGTATTTCAGCTCGCTGAGATTGCTCGTCCGGTGATGCTCGGCTCTGAGGTACTGGTGCGGGTCGTCGCCGCGGCTATCAACGCGATCGACGCGAAGACCCGCGCGGGCAAGGGTGCGGCTGCCGGCATCCCTTACTATCCCGCGGTTCTCGGACACGATTTCAGCGGTGTCGTGGTCGAGTCACCGTATGAGTTCTGCCCGCTGCAGCCGGGCGACGAGGTGTTCGGGATGGTGCCCGCGCCACGCTATCAGGGTAGCTTTGCAGAGTATCTCGTGGTGTCCACGATGAACGTCACCCTCAAACCCATCGCCCTCAGCCACCTCGAGGCCGCCGCCGTGCCGCTGGCCGCACTCACCGCCTGGGGTGTTGTAGTGGAGGTCGCCAAGGCACACCAGGGCCAGCGCATCCTGATCCATGCCGGGGCGGGCGGCGTTGGTCATTTCGCGGTGCAGTTTGCCGCACATTTCGGCGCTCATGTCATTGCGACCGGATCCGCCCGCAATGTTCAGTGGCTGAGCAAGCTCGGCGCCACCGAGGTCATCGACTACACCTCGACCCGCTTCGAAGAGGTCGTGCGTGACGTCGACGTGGTCGTTGATCTCATCGGCAATGTGCACGACGACACGGGCACGCGTTCTCTCCAGACTCTGCGCCCCGGCGGTTTGATCATTAACGTTCCCACCGGCAGCTGGCCAACCTTCACGGCGGATGCCGCTGCCGCGGGCATGCGGGCCACCCACTTCAAGCTGGCGCCCGATGGCCGCACGCTCACGACGGTTGCGAAGCTGCTGGACTCCGGCGACATCCGCGTGCACGTCACTCAGGTGTTCGAACTCGAGCAACTCGCAGAAGCGAACCACGCGCTCGAAGAGGGTCACACCCGCGGCAAGATCGTACTGAAGGTCGCGGAGAGCTAACCGCTTCACACGCTCAACTGCGCCCCACAGCTTCCCAGACGCTCGGGGCACCACCCACTAGCATTCGAACATGCGCCCCCTCTTCGCCGTGCTCCGGATTGCTGCAGCCGTCATCTCGTTAGCCGCCGTTGCCGCCACATTCTTCGACACCGCAGCCCGCACCGCAATCAATCCGTTTAACTTTTTTGGATTCTTTACGGTGCAGAGCAACATCTTCACCGCAATCGTGCTGCTCGCGGTGGGAGTCGTCGGCATTTCCCACCGCAAGCGTTCGGCGGGTCTGAACCTAGCGTTCGCGGCGGCAACGACCTACATCGTGGTGGTTGGGATGGTCTACAACACTTTGCTCGTCGGCCAGGCTGGCGGAATCGACGTTCCCTGGGCGAACACCGTGCTGCACGTCATCGTGCCAATCTATGTCGCGGTGGACTGGCTACTCTTCGGCGACAGGCGACAAATCCCCTTCACCCGCGTCTGGATCATCTTGATATACCCGGTCGTCTGGCTTCTAGTTGTGCTCCTTCGTGGCGCAACCGACGGCTGGGTACCGTATCCGTTCCTCGCTCCGGCCACCGGCTACGGCAGCGTTGCGGTCTACTGCGTCATCATCGCCGCGGTTATTGCCGCAGTCGGTCTTCTCGTGCTCTGGTACAGCCGGGTGCGAGTGCTGAAGCCCTAGTTTTTCAGCACTAACTCGCGCACGAAGTCGTTCTCCCACTGTCCGCCGAGGCGGAACCGCTTGGTTCCCACCTGAGTGAAGCCGTGTTTCTCGTAAAAGCGATTCGCCCGAGCATTGTGCTGATTGACCCCGAGCCAGACGGATGCTCCCCCGCGCTCCGGAGCGACCGCCAACGTTGCCGCCATGAGGGTCTCGCCAACGCCGGAACCGTGATGCCCCTGGACGACATAGAACTTGCTCAGCTCCACAGCAGGGCGCACGGTGATGGCCGCGACGACGTCGGCATCGGTCGGCTCCTCGAAGACGAGCATCGAGTATCCCGCGGGCACGCCGTCGACCTCCGCTATGAGAAGGATGCGCCCAGCATCCGCGAGGTAACCAGCAAAGCCGGTGTCGGAAAGCGTGGTCGCGAGGTGCTCCGCAATCGCGTCCTCCGTGGTTCCTGGCGGGCAGGCCAGGCCGAAGGTCGCCACCGCAAGGTCGTGCAAGAGGCCAGCGTCATCCTGGGTCGCTGTGCGTACTGTTGTGGACATCCGGTTCTCCTGGTCGTGCTGGACAGCGAGTTGACTGCCGCCTAGGAACGCAGAAAGGGCCCGCCGAAGCGGACCCTTTCTCGTTGAGCATTGTTACAGCGCGTTGACGTCCAACGGGATGCCAGGACCAAAGGTGGTCGAGACGGTGCCCTTCAGAACGTAGCGGCCCTTCGAAGAGCTCGGCTTTGCGCGCAGGATCTCGTCGAGCGCAGCCTTGATGTTCTCCTCGAGCTGAGTTACCTCGAAAGCAGCCTTGCCCACGATGATGTGGATGTTGGAGTGCTTGTCGACGCGGAACTCGATCTTTCCGCCCTTGATTTCGGTCACGGCCTTGGCGGTGTCCGTGGTCACGGTTCCGGTCTTCGGGTTCGGCATGAGGCCACGCGGGCCGAGTACCTTACCGAGACGACCGACCTTGCCCATGAGCTCCGGGGTGGAGACTGCCGAGTCAAACGAGGTGTAGCCAGCGGCTACCTTCTCGATGAGCTCGTCGCCACCAACCTCGTCGGCGCCGGCAGCAATAGCGGCGTCGGCGGCTGGACCGGTTGCGAACACGATGACGCGAGCGGTCTTGCCCGTGCCGTGCGGCAGGATAACGGTTCCGCGCACCATCTGGTCTGCCTTGCGGGGGTCAACACCGAGCTTTAAGGCGACCTCGATGGTCGAGTTGAAGTTCTTGGAACCGGTCTCGCGCGCGAGATCCACGGCCTCGTTCGGGCTGTAGAACTTGCCCTCTTCGAGCTTGTCAGCGGCGGCCCTGTAAGCCTTCGACTTCTTAGCCATTATGCGTCCACCGTGATTCCCATAGAGCGAGCGGTGCCCGCGATGATCTTCTCTGCAGCCTCAACATCGTTCGCGTTGAGATCAAC
>JBDTAD010000188.1:0-6619 GCA_039924815.1 Lacisediminihabitans sp. | reverse complement strand
GGTGCTGCGGACACCGACATCATGGCGGGATACGAGGGGCCTATGGTTAGTCCACTCGACGTTGCACGGGCAGCGCTCGACGGAATCGAACAGAACTCAGTCGAAGTGATCGTTGACAAGTGGAGTGCAAACGTCAAAGCCTCTCTCTCAGGATCACCGGCCGACAGTCCCTTCTACGCCGCAGTCTTCGACAAATAGGGTCCCTGCTGTGGACTCACGCTTTGGCCGCGCAGGCAGACAATGCACCGAATGGAAGGCGGCGGGTTGTCGCCTTGACCCTGGACGGCCTGCACGCCTGACGCGCCTTCGCAGTGACGCCCGTCGAGCACCACAAGCTCAGCTCGCTGTAACCTCCAGCACGATCGCGTGCTCGGGGTTCAGGATGGGCATCGGCAGGCCAACTTTGGCGAGTGCAAGGCCGGTGGCCTCGAATCCATCGGCGGTCCAAGATGGTGCTTGCCTCTGCATATAAGCGGCATTGCCATCCGGGAAAGCAATGCGCACGCGGTAGCGGCGCTCGGGATCGAGGCCGGGGAATTGCACCCTGCCGGGGTGATCGGCGAAGGATGTCGCGACGCTGACGAAGGCGAACAGCGCCTCCGAAGCATCCTGAGCGACGACACCGTGGAGGAGGTACGCCGGGTCAGCTAGGTCGGCGTGCACCGCGACACCGGAGTGCAGCAACGCGCGGTGCTTCTTGTAGAGCGCAACCGCGGCCTTGAGCTCCGCGAGCACCTCGCCCTTCGCCTCGCGAATATCCCACTCCATGCCGAAGTGTCCGAACATCGCGGTAACCGCACGGAACGACAAGTCGTGGGTGCGCCCTGTCGTATGCGCGGTCGGCGGGCCAACGTGACTGCCCACCAACTCGGGCGGCAGCACTGCCTGAGTCCAACGCTGGATCGTCTGCCGCTCCAGCGCGTCGTTGCAATCGGATGCCCACACGCGATCGGACCGTCCGAGAATTCCCAGATCTACACGCGCTCCACCTGAGGAACAGCTCTCGATCTCGGCTCCCGGATGTGCGGCACGCAGGGCGTCGAAGAGCCGATAGGCGGCGAGCGTCTGCTCGTGCGTCGAGGCTCGCCCAGCGTGACCCATCTCTGTGTGGTCGCGGTTCTGGTCCCACTTGAGATAAGAAATGTCGTTCTCGCTGAGAAGCGCATCGAGGCGGTCGTAAATGTACTGCCACGCCTCTGGGTTGACCAGGTCGAGAGTCTGCTGGTTGCGCCACAGCGGTGGAATGCGACCGGCGGGTCCGCTAATCCAGTCGGGATGTGCGCGAATTACGTCCGAGTCTTCGTTGACCATCTCGGGCTCGACCCACAGTCCGAACTGCATGCCACGAGAGGTCACAGCGTGGATCAACGGTGCAAGGCCGCCTGGCCAAACATCCTCATCCACGTACCAGTCGCCGAGGCCGGCGGAGTCGTTCCTGCGGTGCCGAAACCAGCCGTCGTCGAGCACGAAGCGCTCCACGCCGACTTCCTTGGCCTTTTCGGCCAGCTCGGTCAGCACGCCGAGATCGTGGTTGAAGTACACCGCTTCCCAGGTGTTCAACACCACGGGTCGAGGGGTGGACGGATGCCCCGACCTGGCCCGCATCCAGCGATGGAAGCTCTCGGTGATGCCATCTATGCCGCGCTCGGAATATGCCGCATACGTCCAGGGCGTGGTGTAGCTCTCGCCCGCATCGAGGGTGACCTCACCGGGTGCGAGAAGTTCGCCCATCCCGAGCAACGCGACATTGCTCGCCGTCTTCTCCAGGTACACCTCGTGATTTCCACTGAAGCCGAGGTGTGCGGCCCACACGGTTCCCGACCGGTTGGAGAACGATGCTGTTCCCGCGGCCATCAGCAGTGAGTTCTCATGCCCAGTGCGCCCGCGACGGGATGCGCGCAGCCACGTTCCCTGCGCGATCGCATGACGCTGGGGATGCTGCTCGCGGCACCACCGGCCGGTCAGGTCGAGCATCTCCTCGGCCTCTGGGCCCAACGGCAGCACGGTGCTGAGCTGTTGCAGCGAATACCCGTCAGCACCGTCGTTGGTGAGAGTCGTGCGCACGCGCAACATTCCTTCTGTACCAAGGTGAAGTTCGATCGTCACCGTGAGGCCCGCCGCAGTATCGCCGAGCGTGATCTCGTGGGCACCAGCACCGAGAGAACGATGCGCGGTGGTGACGAACAACGGGGAGAAATCCTGGCCGGCTCGATGGCCGAGAAGAGCGGGGCGACCACGCCATCCGCTCGAAGCCTGCGGAAACAGCGGAATGCCCTCTGGGTCATCGTAAGAGGAGTGCGGTACCGCCACCCTGAGCCCCACCGGCACCGCTGCTTCTGGCCCGAGGTCGGCACCCCAGTGGATGACCTCCGGCGCACTCGCCGAGAGATCGATGGCTAGCGAGGTTCCGCCACCGCGCAGGTAGACCAGTGATGTCATTCCGGGGCACCCGATCGAAGCGGCGCGTACCGCACGTCGCCGATGATGCCGTTCAGCACCTCGCGGGCATCCTGCGGCATCGCGTCATCAGTGATGAGGCTGTCGACTTCGCCCAGCTTCGCGATCGTGCTCATCCCCACGGTGCCCCACTTGGTGTGGTCGGCAAGCACGACGACGTTGCGTGCGGTCGCAGCAAAGGCGCGGTTGGTCTCAGCCTCGAGCAGGTTCGGCGTGGTGAAGCCGGCGCTCTCCTCAACCCCGTGAACGCCGAGGAACAGCGTGTCGAGGTGCAGCTGGCCGAGAGAGCTGATCGCGATCGGTCCGACCAGGGCATCGGATGGCGTGCGCTCGCCGCCCGTCAGGATGACGCTCGTGCGGTTGCCTTCCTTGCGCGCAACGGCACGGTAGAAGACATCCGCAATCTGGATGGAGTTGGTCACGATAGTGAGGCCCTCGACCGTGCTGAGCTGCTTGGCCAGCGTCCAGGTGGTCGTGCCGGCGCTGAGGCCGATGGCCGAGCCGGGCGTGACGAACGAGAGCGCCTCGCGCGCAATCGCACCTTTCTCCGCCTCTTCCTGCAACGACTTCTT
The DNA here is from genome assembly GCA_039924815.1 of Lacisediminihabitans sp. Taxonomy (GTDB): domain Bacteria; phylum Actinomycetota; class Actinomycetes; order Actinomycetales; family Microbacteriaceae; genus Parafrigoribacterium_A. The sequence goes on along the minus strand of JBDTAD010000188.1, from coordinate 3,590 downwards.
CTCGAAGCCCGGCTCGTCGGTGCGCAACGAACCAGGTACCTTCGCCCCGCCGTGCACCTTCTGCACCAGGCCGGTCGACGCGAGTATGTCGATATCGCGACGCACGGTCATGTCTGAAACGCCGAGCATGGCGGAAAGATCGGAGATGCGCACGATTCCGTGCTGCTGCACCTTGGTCATGATCTCGGACTGTCTGGCGGCAGCGAGCATCCTCGGCCTACCTCTCTACCCGGGTGAGGGACGTCATCGTGAGTCCGATTGGCGGATGACCGCCACCTTTCCTGCGGGCACCACGAGCGTACCGCTGACAGGGTCACCGGTAATGAGCTCGACACCATCGGCGCTGACGCGTGCTTCCTGAGCTGAGTGGTTGATCACAAAGAGCCAGTTACGTTCGCCGCTGCTGCGGCGGACGATTTCCACGTCTTCCTGTGGTTCGGCTGCTGCTTCAATCCCAGCATCTGCGGTAATCCAGGTCAGGAGGCCATCCGCACCCGCTTCGCTGAGCCGGGTCGCAACGTAATACGCCGCACCACTTCCCACCGGATTACGAGTGATGGCCGGAGAGCCCTCGATGGGGCCCGCCGTGAACTCCGCAATCACCTCTGCGCCAGTTGCCACACCTAGCTCGCTGAAGAGAGTGCCATCGCCGAAAGCACTGAGCGAGACCGTCTCCCCCTCACGCAGTGGGAAGAACTCTTCGACGTGAACGCCGAGCAACTCGCGGAACGCTCCGGGGTAGCCACCGAGGCGGATGTGGTCGTTCTCGTCGACGATGCCGGAGAAGTAGGTGACCAGCACCCGGCCACCCGCGTCGGCGAAGGCGGCGATATTGGCAGCGCCAGCATCCGTCATCAGGTATTGCAGCGGCACGATCACGAGCTTGTAGCTGCTCAGATCATCGGTCGAACGACGGAAGTCAGCGGTGATCCCCGCGCGATAGCTTGCCTCGTACCAGTGTCGAGTCTCGGCCATGCAGTTCAGGTCGACGGACGGATGTGAATCCAATTCGCTCGCCCACCGCGCATCGGTGTCGTGGATGATCGCAACGTCGACACCGACAACGCGCGAGTCCGCGACCTCCGCGATGGACTTCAGAATCGATCCAAGCTCGACCGTCTCGCGCCAGATCTTCGTGTCGACGCCCGCGTGCGGCAACAGGGCGGAGTGGAACTTCTCTGCCCCTGCCTTCGCGGCCCGCCATTGGAAGAAGAGTGCGGCATCCGCACCCCGTGCCACGTGCTGGAGCGAGTTGCGCACCATCTCTCCAGGAGCCTTCGCGATGTTGCGCGGCTGCCAGTTGACCGCGGAAGTGGAGTGTTCCATCAGGAGCCACGGCGCGCCAGCGGCCCAGCCCCGGGTGAGGTCAGCGGTCATCGCCAACTCGCGGTGGTGCTTCAGGTCTTCTGCCCTTAGGTAGTGGTCGTTGGAGACCACGTCCATGCTGTCGGCCCACTTCCAGTAGTCGATCGGCTTGTCGAGCCCCATGCTGAACCCCGTGCCGAACCCCATGCCGAACCCCATGAAATTCGTGGTGATCGGCAGGTCGGAGCGTGCACGCAAAATCGCGGCCTCGGCCTCGAAGCAGTCCAGAAGTTCGTCGCTGGAGAACCGCGCGAAGTCGAGTTGCTGGGTCGGGTTCACGTAAGCACCGGAGCGACGCGGGGGTGTGATCTCGCTGAAGTGGTAGTAGTGCTGCGACCAGAAGGCTGTACCCCAAGCCTCGTTGAGCGCATCAACATCGCCGTATTTCTTCTCCAGCCAGACCTGAAAAGCTACACCGGATGCGTCACAGAAGCAGGGCTGGTTATGGCAGCCGTACTCGTTGTGCATGTGCCACATCACCACGGCCGGATGATCGGAGTAGCGCTCGGCGATCTTCGTCGTAAGCGCGGCGGCAGCCCTGCGATAGTCAGCGCTCGAGGCGCAGAACGCCTGGCGTGAACCGTAGCCGAGCCTCACGCCCTCCGCCGTTACGGGCAGCGACTGTGGATATTTGTGCGAGAACCACGGCGGCGGCGACGCACTCGCGTTCGCCAGGTCGACGCGGATGCCGCCGGCGTGCAGCAGATCGAGCACGTGGTCCAGCCACCCAAATTCGTAGACGCCCTCCGACGGTTCCAGTAGCGCCCAACTGAAGATGCCGAGGCTGACCAGGTTGACCACGGCCTCTTGCATGAGCTGCACATCCTCAACCCAGACGTCTCTGTCCCACTGCTCCGGGTTGTAGTCGCCGCCAAAACCGAGCGCTGAAGTACCGTCGGCTCCGAGCCGAGACGTGATGCGATGCATTGCCTAGCCTTTGTTTGCGCCGAGGGTGAGCCCCGCGACGAATTGCCGTTGTAGAACGAGATAGATGATGAGCGTCGGGATGACTGTGATCATCGCTCCGGCTGCCAAAAGGTTGTAGTCCGAGATGAACTGCCCCTGCAGGTTGTTAAGCCCGGTCGTGAGCGGCAGTCGGTCCCCGCTCTGGATGAACAGCAACGGCCAGAAGAAGTCGTTGTAGATCCAAATCACTTCGAGCGTTCCTAGCGCCGCAAAGGCGGGGCGGGTGAGCGGCATGATGATGCCGTAATACTGTCGCCACACGCTGGCGCCATCGACCACGGCGGCTTCGGAGAGTTCAACAGGAAGCGCCTTCATGTAGTTCGAGAGCACGAAGGTGCAGAAGCCGATCTGGAAGGCGGTATCGACAGCGATCACACTCGTGTAGGTGTTCAGCAATGTGCCAGAGTCGCTAATCCAATAAGGAAGTTCGACGTGCTTGAACATCTCAAAGAGCGGCGCCGCGAGCGACTGCGGTGGCAGCAGGTTTCCTGCCGTGAACATAATCAACAGCGTGATGTTGAAACGCCACGAGAACCGACTCACCGCAAACGCCATCATCGATGCAAAGAACAGCGTGAGAATCACGGTGGGAATCACGATGATGGCGGAGTTCGTCAGGAGGTTGGCAAATCCGCCCTGGTTCCACGCGGTGACGAAGTTGTCAAAGTTGAATGAGCCACCAAAACTGAAGTACCCGTACTTGTTCGTGTCAGCTCGCGGCCGAAGCGCGGTGAAGATCGCCCATCCCAACGGCACCAACCACACGATTGACATGATGATCAGGAAGATATGTGTGCCGTAGTGCGGCTTGGTCTCCGCTTTCCGCTGCACGATCTTTCGCGGTTCGGACAGTGTGGTCTTCGGTGGCAGGCCAACCGGCGTCATCCACGACATCAGTCCTTCTCCTTCTTAAAGGTGCGGGCGAGGTAGATGATGATCGGGACCAGCGAAATGACCAGCAGGATTGCAGCGAGAGCGGAGCCAACGCCGATGACCTGGCCCTCGCCAACAAGGTTCTGAATGATCAGGGCGCTGAGCAATTCAAGCCCGTTGGTGCCGTGGTTGATTATCCAGACGATGTCGAAGGCCCGTAGCGATTCGATGATCGTGATGATGACGATCACGATGTTGATCGGCTTCATGACCGGAAGTACTACTCGGAAGAAGATCTGCACCGCGTTCGCGCCATCGATGGCGGCGGCCTCCTTCAAGGAGGGGTCAACACCCTTGAGCCCCGCTAAATACAAAATCATGACGTA
>JBDTAD010000187.1:0-6352 GCA_039924815.1 Lacisediminihabitans sp. | reverse complement strand
AGCTGACGGGCCGCCGACGCCAACCTTTTTGCGTACGACCGCAACTGGCCCACGCCAACATAAATCTTCGACAACTCTGGAGTGTTGACCCCCGCCACAGCATCCGTCACCGACACCAACCCCGACGCGACACCATCCAAATCATCAGCCAACCGATGCCACACGACTGAGGCCGCAGTCAGCTTGGCCGTGTCACCATCTGGCCACATCTCGCCCACCAGATTCGAAACCTGTTCCGCAACCCACTCAAACGCAGGGTTCGGGTTGGGAAACACCCGGCGCCCGCCCGCAGCAGAGGGAACACCAACACACAACGCCCCCGCTGCTGGCGCCGGTAATGACAACCCCGCACCGTTACCGCCAGCGTTCCTGGCCTCTGCCAACTCGTAGTAGTACCCGGTAGCCGCAAGCTTGCTGGCTGCGCTAGAGACCCCATCCTGCAATTGACCAGCGCCTGCGAAAATCTGACCCGCGCTCTTGTCGTAGGCTGCCGCCCACTTCAGACCATTCGGATCCGACCCTGCCATCCGCGAAAGCCCACGCAAACCAGAGGCGGCGCTACCCAGCGCGGCCTCCACAGCTCGCGCTGAGACTCGCGCATGATCGCCCGCATCAACGAACGACACGGTGTCAACAACCAACGACACCATCAGCCACTCACCACACCCTCGCCGCAGCCGCAGCCGAGGCCAGATAGTTGGTGTTCGACACCGAAGTCGCAGTGTGAATCACCCGAATGCCCTCTGCCATCTGCCGCGCACCATCAGCCCACTCGGCCTTCAAAGCGAGGAATTGCGCGTTGGCCTCGCCCGACCACCCGACCGACGCCGCAGCCGCGAGGGAATCAACCGCCGACAACACCTCGTCACACAACGCGGACATCGATGCTAACGCCGAAACAACAGAATCCACCTCGTCAGTCTCGACCTGAAACCTCGTCACCCGGCACCGCCGGAAACCTTCACAGCAGAGGTTTCCGACACCTTCGTGACCGCCGCTTCCGTGTGCTCGTATTGGAGGGCAGACTCAGCCAGCAGGCCAGCTATTCCCGCCAATGCGGCCTGAACCTCAACCGCGCCCCGGTGCCACTCTGACCTGTCCTGACTCGAACATCACCGACGCCGGGCCCGACCACGAATGGCCCAACACACTCGACGCAATCCGATCGGTCTCAGATAAACCCTCGACCAGTTGTTGCATCGCTGCATCTGCCCGCGAACCCGCGGCACGCACAACATCGGAAGCAACCCGCACCTCACCCATGCTTCACCACCCCGAATACCGTATTCGCTAATGGGCTAGCTGCGGAAGGCGTTTGCGACGTTGGTCTCAGACTCCGCATAGTATGCAGCAGCCTCCGTCAACTGACTGCCAGCCGTGTTGAACTCCGTGTACAAGTCATTGAATGCACCAGCACCGGAACCCTCCCAATCGCTGCCCAACGACTCGACCAGCTTGCGCAAACGGCCAAGCAACTCCTGCGCCTCGCTCGACCCCGACGTCAGCTGCCCCGCAGTCGCCGACAAAACTTCGGAAGAAACCTTGTACACAGCCATAACAGTCCCCAAACATGTAAACAAAAGGAAAGAGCAAGACTTGCTCACATAAAGTGAGCCACATCATCAGGGCCAGAGACACACCCCGAGGCCCCCAACTTGGGGTAACACATGATCCGTGCGCGAGTGAACCCCTCACGCGCAACGTATTTCGCACCCACCGGCGCTACAGCGTCAACCGCCGTGCGAGGGCGTGAAGCTGGCTATCGCAGCTCGAAGCTGGGCCATCACCGTTCGCACGTTCGCACGTTCGAGTGTTTCGGGTCGGCTCAGAACATCCACGTTGCGCCCCGGCCCGGGTTCGGTCAGTGGTTTCAGCACCAGCTCGGGATGGTTCTGCATATTGGCTGTGTAGCGGGGCATCAGTGCGACGCAATTGCTCGCGGCGACGACGGTCGCGGCGATGGAGTACTCGTTAATGCGGTGAACAATACGAGCCTCGACTCCGCCGATACCTAGAATGTGGGCGATCGCTCCCTCGAGGGGGAATCCCTGATGGACCGTAACCCAGTCTTGATCACGAAGATCTTCTCGATCAAGTGACACCTTGTCCGCAAGGCGGTGACCTCGGCGAACGACCACATCCAACGGCTCAAACAGGAGAGGTTCGACGCGAACCGACGCCGGCCAATCCGGGCTGCCGGTCAGCCGGTGCGCAATGACAAGGTCATACGTGCGAGTCAGCGCGGGGAAGGCATCCTGGGCGACATCGAAATCGTTGAGCGCGAGTTGCGGTTGGTCTGGAACGCTGTCGGTGGCGAGCAGCCGTCTGAAGAGCATGAGAGCCACGCTATGGAACGCGGCCACCGACACTATCCCCGTCGGCTCATCCTGAAAGCGTGCGATGGCCTGGTTGGCGCGCTCCAGCGCGACCTCCACCTCGACTACCGCCGACGCCAACGCCTTTCCGGCATCCGTCAGCGCAGTTCTGCGTCCGCTTTTGTAGGTCAGTGGAACGGGCGAGCTGCGCTGCAGCGCGCTGATTTGCTGCGAAACCGATGACGGTGTCACATAGAGAGCTGCGGCAACAGCAGCGATGCTGCCGCGATCACCCAACTCTCTCAACGCACGAAGTTGACCCAATTCCATAAGTTCAAACTAATGCATTAGCGGAGGATTTGGCCCCTCGTGCTAATGGGTTGTGGCCGCGACGATGAGTTCATGCCATCTGCTCTTCGCCCTTTTCGTATTGACCTGCTTCTACTGCTCGTCGCCGGCGCGTGGGGATCGACCTATCTGACGACCAAGGTACTGATCATCGGCGACGCCGTGATTGCCCTCCTGGCCTCCCGGATGCTGCTCGCGGGTGCGATCATGGGCGTCTTCGTGGCCCTCAGGCGCAAGCGTCTGACTCGTTCGGAGTTGCTCAACGGCGTGTTCCTCGGGATCGTGCTGGCCGGCGTCTTCGCCTGTGAAACCTTCGGCATCGCGGGCACCTCGGCAACCAACGCTGGGCTGATCATCAGCCTCACCATGGTCTTCACGCCAATTCTCGAATCAGCGCTGTCCCGCAGGCGGTTGCCTACGACCTTCTTTTTCGCTGCGATCGTCGCTGTCGCCGGGGTGGCACTCCTTACGGGCAACGGCGCTTTCAAACCACTCGGGCTGGGCGACCTCCTCATCCTGGCCGCCGCGCTCGTGCGGGCCGTGAACGTTACCTTCATTCACAAGCTCACCAGCGGGAAACCCATCGACTCACTGCACCTCACGACCGTCCAGCTCGCCACCTGTGCGGTGCTGTTCACCGGAACGTCGCTGTTCGCCGGCAAACCCATTCCTCACTATCTTGCTCAGCTGAACCTTTCGAGCTGGCTCGCGTTTCTCTACCTCGTCGTGATGTGCACCGTGTGCGCGTTCTTCATACAAACCTGGGCGATCCGGCGCACCTCCCCCTCCCGGGTCAGCCTCCTTCTCGGTACAGAACCCCTTTGGGCCGCGGCCATCGGAATCACCATCGCGCACGACTCCTTCGCGCCCATCGGATACGTCGGATTACTTCTCGTGCTCGTCGGTACCGCCTGGGGCCGGTCCGTTGAACAAAAACACCGGTCTCTTCGACCCAACCAACCCTCGGCAAGAGCGCTAACCCACGCTGACGAGCGGTCACCCCACTGACCAGCCCGTTCGCCCGCTTGTCCAGCGCGCTCGACACCCCGCTCGGAGGACAATGGGACGGTGGTTACTGGCTCTGGAATCGTTGAGATCCGCCCCTATATCGAGCGGGATGCCGCTGCCACGCTCGCAACATTTCTGGCGGCCGTGACAATCACTGCATCGGCGGACTACTCCGTGGAGCAGATCGCAGCATGGTCTGCACCTCACGAACGCGACGAGGTCGACTGGAACCGCGTTCGAATGAGCCTTGGCACGATCGTGGCCACCGTCGGCGAAGACGTCGCCGGCTTCTCCGATGTGACCGCGACGGGTTACATCGACATGTTGTTCGTCTTACCCAGGTTCGGTCGCCGCGGCGTCGCCAGCACACTCCTGTCGGAAATCGAACGCAAGGCCGTCGATAGCGGCACGAGCACGCTTTCGACGAATGCGAGCATCACCGCTCGCCGTTTCTTCGAACGACACGACTTTCAGGTTGAGTCGGAACAGCATCCGGTCATCCGCGGCATACGCATGACGAACTATCGGATGATCAAGCTCCTCGCGTGAACGCGGCGTCGCTTAGGCTCGACCCCATGTCTTCGACCTCTCGACGCGCGGTGATCTTGGGCGGCACTGGCGCAATCGGGGGTGCTACAGCGCAACGGCTCGCTGAGCGGGGCTGGAGCGTGGATGTCACGGGCCGAGACAGCAGCGGCATGCCCGCCGAACTTGTCGAGCTAGGCGTGCGCTTCCACGCAGTCGATCGCACCGACACGGCTGGGGTTTCGCGGCTGATCGGTGACGGAGCAGACCTTCTAGTAGATCTCGTCGCCTACACCGGTGTCGACGTCGAAGCGCTCATGCCCGCGATGCGCAACACCACCTCGATCGTCATTGCCTCGTCACGCGCGGTCTACACCGACCCGGCCGGCAACCACATCAACGGCGATACACCCCCTCGCTTTCCCATCCCAATTCCGGAAAGCAATTCCACCCTCGCTCCAGCGGACGACGGAACGGTCCCGTTCAGCCGAGAAGACTACGCGCCGTGCAAGGCATCCGTGGAGCGGGCTGCGCTTAAGAGTGGGCTTGCCGTGACGATCATCCGCCCCTCAAAAGTGCACGGGCGATGGGCGCGTAACGCACGCACGCAGAGCATCGTTGAGCAGATGCTCTCCGGAGTCAAGAAAATCGAACTCGCCAACCGGGGCGAGTCAGTAGACCATCTCACTGCGGCCGCGAATGCTGCCGCTCTTATCGAGACGGTGGCAGACTCCCCCGGCACGCGCATCCTCAACATCGCCGACCCTGACGCGCTGACCGCAACCGACATTGTCGCCGCAATAGGCGATGCTCTCGGCTGGACGGGCAACCTCGTTGGCCTCGAGCCCGGTGTGCTCGGCGGCAAACATCCTTGGAATGCCACCTACCCGATCATCTTGGACACCAGAGCGGCGACAAGGCTGGGTTACACAGCTGTCGCGCCCGGACGCGCGCTCATCGCGGAGGAAGCGCTCTGGGTTGCGAGCCAATTCGGGCAAGTCCTTCGTTAAACCGGGAACTAGGCAGCAGGACACGATCGCGGGCTGTGAGACTGGGGTCATGCGAGTTCTCGTTTTGGGCGGCACAAGCTTCATCGGTCGCTGTGTCGTGGAGCGTTTGTACGAGCGCGGTGACGAGGTTGCCGTCGCACACCGGGGCAAGACTGAGCCCACCGATCTGGTGCCCGCGGTGCATATTCATGCGGATCGCCACGAACTGGGTGCTCGAACGGCTGAGATCCGTGACTTTGCCGCTGATGCGATCGTCGATAGCAATGCGCTAACCGGGGCGGATGTTGACGCGGTGACCGGGATTGTTCCGGATGTTCCGACCGTCGTATTGTCGAGCCAGGATGTCTATCAGGCGTTCACGGCCCTCCGAGAGGGACGCTGTGACGCACCCGTTCCACTCGACGAGAATGCCGAGCTCCGCCGCGACAGGTATCCGTACCGCGGCAGAGGGTACGAAGGTATTCCCGACGACTACGACAAGCTCGACGTTGAGGAGCGCTGGCTGCCTCGCGGCGCTGTCGTGCTCCGCTTACCGATGGTCTACGGGCCCCACGATGACCAACAACGAGAGAACGCGATTCTCCGCCGCATCCGGTCAGGCAGGATTGCAATCCCCGTCGGCGAAGGCACGCTGCTGTGGACGCGGGCGCACGTGGACGATGTGGCGACGGCTGTGCTCGCCGCGCTCGATACGCGCGCTGCGGACGGGCTGGCGATCAACATCGGCGAAGAGCGCGTGTTCCCTATCCGCACCTGGTACCAACACATCCTTGAGGCGGCTGACTCGTCTGCTGAACTGGTGACCGTTCCCGACGCAGTTGTGCCCGCTGATTTGTCGCTCAGCACAGCGCATCCGCAGCACCTGCTCGCGTCTGTGCAACGTGCACGCGAACTACTCAACTGGAGAGCGGGCGACCCTGCGGCCCGAGTGCGAGAGTCCGTGCGCTGGCACCTCTCGCAAGCGCAACAGCCAGTATGGACGTCACATGACGAGAATGTTGACGAGGAAGCCCTTGCGTGGATCGCTAGTGGGCCGCCGAAGTAGGTTGTGTCACGATCGGCCGCACTGCTGTGTGAGCCAGGCCGTGGCCGCAGTGACGGTGCCGGCATCGGAGGTCGTTTTCATGTCGGGATTGATCCCATGCG
>JBDTAD010000186.1:0-2516 GCA_039924815.1 Lacisediminihabitans sp. | reverse complement strand
GGTTGAATCCGTCGAGATCGGTCTGCTCTGCCCAACCTTCGATCGCATCCGCGACCTCGGTTGGTGAGCCCGCGACATAAAATGCGCTTCGATCGAAGTTCGTCAGCGCGTCAAGGGCATCGCCGACGGTTGCGCCCGGTGCGTAGCGCCTGTTTGATGCGGAGTTGTCGCGGCCCTGACGGTCCTCTGCAGCGACAATGTCGCTGATAAGAGCAGTACGCGGATATGCGGCAAGGTCGATGCCACCGCCACCGGCGTGCGCGAGGTATCCCTCAGCGCTCGAGAGACGCTTGTAGTCCTCGGCCTGCTCGAGTGCGGATTCCCTATCCTTGTCTACGATGATGACAGCGCTGGCGAAGGCGCGAATCGCGTCGGCACCCCGGCCATTCTCGGCGGCGAGACGACGCACATCCGCGACGTTCTCCCGATAGCTTTCCCGCGTAGTGCCTCCGACAAAAACGCCTTCGGCGTGCTTTGCGGCGAATGCCTTTCCCGCCGCGCTGGCACCCGCCTGAAAAATGACGGGGGTACGCTGCAGCGACGGCTCTGAAAGATGGGGGCCAGCGACCCTAAAGTTGGCACCGACGTGGTTGATGTAGCGCACCTTTGCGGGATCGGTGTAGACCCGGTTGTCTCGATCTCGGATGACCGCGTCATCATCCCAGGAGCCTTCCCACAGCTTGTACAGCACGTCGAGATACTCATCCGCGATCGCGTATCGGTCGTCGTGTGCCACCTCATCAGCCAGACCGAAGTTGCGCGCCGCGTTCGGCAGGTACGACGTAACGACGTTCCAGCCGAACCGCCCCTTGGTCAGATGATCCAGAGTGGATGCTCGCCTGGCGAACGCGAACGGCGGCTCGTAGGTCGTCGAAAACGTGGCAGCGAAGCCCAGAGACTTGGTCACGGCCGCCATGGCTGGGATCACCAACAGCGGATCGTTGCTCGGAATCTGCACGGCCTCACGCAGCGCGGTTTCCGGGCCAGCACGGTATCCGTCATAGGTACCGATCACGTCCGCAAGAAAGACCGCGTCGAACAAGCCCGCCTCGAGGAGTTTCGCCTCGCCTGTCCAGAAGTCCAGATCGTTGAATTGGTGTCTGGTGTTCTGCGGATGCACCCATAACCCGTGCGAAATATGTCCAACGCAATTCATTTCGAACAGGTTGAAGTGGAGTTGTTTCACAATGATTTCCCAGATTTCCGCGAGGCAGATGATGTCCACTTATCATCGCCGTGCGGCACACATCCGCACGTATTGTGTGACGAAGTGCGGCGTGCTGCCCGTTACGACGTCGAGTTCTCGCTCCCGACGTCAACGCCGCTTTCGACTGCGCCCTCGGCTACCCCCTCGTCATACCCCGCCGCATAACCCTCGTCATACCCCTCGGCGTGGGCCTCAGCTGTGCCGAGCCGGAACATGTCGCGATCGGCATCCCGCACCAGGCTGCGAGCGCCGGGCAGGTCGAGGTCACCGACGAGGTGCCCGAGTCCGCGCACCACCGCGACGGGAAGCGCGGCAGCCTTGCCCTTAACGAGGTCGGTGGCAGCGGCGATTTCGTCTGCCACGGCGGGCAAGGTGACGTGGAGAGGGCGGCCGCCAGCATCTGTCGTGCCACGCAAGTCGTCGATGACGCGGATGCCTGCCGCGCCGATCGCGACATCCGTCTGTCCCTCGCGCCAGGGTCTGCCGAGCGTGTCGGAAACGATGATGCCGAGACTCACACCGAAGCGGGCGCGCAGGTCCACGGCGAGCGCCCGTGCGGACGCATCAGGGTCAACGGGCAGCAGTAGCACGGTGCCTTCTGGGGTGTTGCTCGAGTCGACCCCGGCTGCCGCCGCCACGATGCCGAGCCGGTTCTCCACGATGCGAGTCACTCCTCCCGGATGCTCGCGGCTGGCGACCACCCGCACGGTCTCTGCGGTGATCGCCTCTTCGCGATCGGCGGCCTGGATCATCCGCCCCTCGGCCTTGGACACGATCTTCGACGTCACGCAGAGGATGTCACCATCTTCAAGCGGAGCGCCCGCCTCAATTGCATCACCGATGATCTCGGCCAGGTCGTCGCCGGCCACGATCTCGCGGATGCCGTTGACGGCCCACGCGCTGAACATCAGCGCACCAGCTTTGGCAGCACATCGCGCCCGAACACGTCGATCCACTCACGCTGGTTGCGGCCAACGTTGTGTAGGTAAATGCGGTCGAACCCGAGGTCGAGGTAGCGCTGGATGCTCGCCCGGTGCGCGTCAGGGTCTGCCGAGACGAGCATCCGCCCCTCGAAGTCTTCCGGACGCACCAGGCGCGCGAGCTGCTCGAATTCGAACGGCGAGCGGATGTCGGAGCGCGGAAAACGCATGCCGCCATTCGGCCACTCGGTGAGTGCGTTCGTCATCGCCTGCTCCTCGGTCTCGGCCCAGCTCAGATGCAGGCGCAGCACCTTCGTGCCGGTTCCGGTGCGCGCGGCGGCGCTACCGCGGCCGGCCTCGCGCACACCCTCGTCAAACCGCGCGAACAG
>JBDTAD010000185.1:0-3301 GCA_039924815.1 Lacisediminihabitans sp. | reverse complement strand
TGCTGCGGGCGGCAGTGCGGCCTTTCTCAGCAGCAGCGCCACCGGATCGTACCCGCGTCGGCGGAATGCGGGACGGGTCGATGGCACAGTGACAAGCTCCACAGCGCCGTGGCTCGTGGTCTCAAGCGCGGACTGTACGGCGGCAGCGAGGGGAACAGCGAGCGCGCGAGCGACATCCGTTCTTCCGTGCCGTTTGAACGCAAGAATGGAGCGCCGAGCGACCCCTTCGTAGTCCAACCCCGTGAAGACGAGCGTGCCATCCGCTAACCGGCGGGTGAGCACGTGGGGCGTGAGGTGCCGCCTGCAGGCCGAGCAGAGCGCGCGGTCTACTGCACCGCATCCGGCACAGTCCACCGGTGCAAGCACTGCGAGAGCGTCGAGCAGCGCCTCTCGCAGCGTCATCACGGCCGCCAACCAGGCGGTACGACGTAACAAATTTTGCTGGAGAAGTGGTCGCACGCCTACAGGTTCGCACTCGGCATGAAGCTCCGGCTCACCGCGTGCCCGGGTGGGCACTTCTCCGCAAGGCGATCGGCTGTGGAGGTGAGGTCAGCGCTAACGCTGGGTTGCGATGAAAGTGACCTGCACACCGGAACCGATCCAGCCGCTCCCGCGCAAAGACTGGATTTCTCCTTCTGGGCCGAGCACCCGAAGACCCGAGCTACCGCCGTTGCCGCCCACGATCTGCCTCGCGCCATCGGGATGTCCGAGGGAGACGCGGGGTCCGCCCAGCTGATAGAGCGTCACGCTCGGCTGCCCGTTGGACTCGCTGAGAGTGGCGACCGACAGGCCGTCCGCCCAGCTGGCACCCACAGCCGTGCCTGAATCAGCGGTGACGTCGAGTACCGGGTCGGCGACGAGAGACACCGGCAGCTGGGCCTGGTCGCTGCTGCGAACGATTGCCGACACGATCAGCCGCGGGCCGGCATCCGTGGTGAGGTACATCGCAACCCGGGCGCCGTCGCGAGACACCGCGAGCGAGATGATCTGCGAGCCGACCGGCAGCGCAGGAGCGAGGGTGGACATTTTGCCATTCGGACTGAAAATCTCGATCGCATTCGGGCTCGCCGCTGGCACGGTCCACACATAGCCGTCTTCATCGAGCGCGGGGGCGATCAACCCGCCGCGCTTGTCCAGGGCGACCGCTGGCCCGCTGTTCGTGACGAGCGAGACTCCGCCGCTCGATCGCACGGCGGCCGTAGTTCCGTTCGACGCGAGGGTCACCGCCGTGGGTACCAGCGAAACAATCTTCGAGCTGAGCGACGGGATTGATGCGACCTTGCCGTTGTCTACGAAACCGAATTGCTCTTTCTCAAACACGAGCGGACGTGGATCGACCTGCGGATCGGTCTGCGGGAGTGCGCCGCTCGGCGACGGCAGCGAGAGCGGCGAGTCGCCCACAGAGATGGCTACGCCAGTGATGTTGGACACGGCGCTGAGACTCGACAGCAACTGCAGTTTCATGAGCTGCCGTTCCGTCGCCTTGGAACTCAGCGCTTCAGGGCTCAAATCGACCTTTGCAATCCCATCCTGCACGGGAACGAGCGGTGAGGAGAGCTTCGTTCCATCGGGGAAGGCCGAGTAGACCGCTCCGCGCAAAGACGATGGCGGGCCGGCAAGCAGTGCCGAGACGATGCGAACAGGCTGCGCGCCGGTCGGGAACCACCGTCGGTCCGGAACCAGTCGCTGTCCAGTCGGGTCAAGGAAGTACAGCGTCTGCTCGCTGAAAACTGAGCCGAAGGTACTCTCTGGCAGCACGATACCCTGGGGCGCTTCAGTGATACGCCACTCGCCGTTCTCCTTGGCGAATTGGTAGGTCAACGACTGTGATTCTGGTTCGGGCGAGCGCGTGTAGGAGCCCGCGGAGTCGACATCCGCGACCGTGTTGACGGTGTAGCTCATCTGATCGCTAGCGGTCGACTCTGTGCGCGTGCCTCCCGTGCGCACAATCACGCTGCTTCGTGGATCCCAGCTTGCTTTGAAGTCACCGCCAAGGAACTCCCTGGCTACGCCGTAGTTGTTCTGCGACCCAGCAAAGGCGGCGATGAATCCTTGCAGAATCTGCGTTGGCTTCGCGCCGCGCACTGGCCCCTCTGGAATAAGAATCGCGCCGTCTTCGACACCCTCTGCGCGGATGCTAATGCCCGGATTAACAGGGCCTGCAGACGGGATCCCCACGCAGCCGGCGAGCGCCACGATCGCGCAGGAGACGAGCGCTGCCCGCGCTGCCCGACTTAGCATTCGGAGTCGCCTGGTGGGGTCAGTCATCCTCGCCGTCCTGACTCTGAGCGACGTCATCCGGCGGCAGTGCGATCGGTGAGGACTCGATGCGCATGCCGCGCTCGCGCGGAAGCGTGAGCCTGAAACAGCTGCCGACACCGAACTCGGACCACACCTCAAGCTCTCCGTCGTGGAGAACTGCGTCTTCGAGTGCGATTGCCAGCCCCAGCCCGGTTCCACCGATGGTGCGCTTTCTGGAGGGGTCAGCACGCCAGAAGCGATCGAAGACGCGCTCGACTTCGGCCGGGCGCATCCCGATGCCGTAATCACGCACCGCAATCGCGATGGCGCTCTCGTTACTGTCGACGGTGACCACGATGGGGCCGCCCTCGCCATGCTCGATCGCGTTGCCAAGAAGATTGCGCAGGACACGGCGGATGCGGCGCGCATCCACCTCCGCCTCAAAGTATCCGCCGGGCGCAACGACTCGCAGGTCCGAGCCGCGCTCGCCCGCCACCGGTGCCATGGAATCGACCGAATCCTCCACCAGGCGCACCAGGCTGGTGGGCTCCAGATCGAGTTCCACGGCGCCAGCGTCGTAGCGGCTGATCTCCAGCAAATCGGCGAGCAGCACCTCGAATCGCATGACTTGGGTGTGCAACAGCTCTGCTGTCCTGGCCGTCGCCGGGGCAAAATCCTCTCGCTGGTCATAGAGCACGTCGCCGGCCAGACGGATGGTGGTCAACGGCGTTCGAAGCTCGTGCGAGACATCCGAAACAAATCTTTGCTGCACGCGCGAAAGCTCGGCAAGCTTGCTGATCTGGTGTTGCAGGCTGTCTGCCATACCGTTGAACGAACGAGCGAGCGTCGCAATGACATCCTGGCCGTGCTCCGGGATGCGCTGCTCGAGTTGGCCCGCGGCAAGCTTCTCACTGGTTTCGGCCGCCAACCGGATGGGCCCGACCACAAGTCGCACGACGATGTAGGTAACCGCACCGATGAGCAGCACGAGCGCCACACTGCCGACCGCCAGCGTGTTTTGCACAAAGTTGAGAGTGACCTGCGCGTCTGCGAGGTCGTA
>JBDTAD010000184.1:0-2124 GCA_039924815.1 Lacisediminihabitans sp. | reverse complement strand
TCCGGTGGTCAGCGTCGGCGGGTGGCTCTCGCTGCCCTGCTCATCGGCGACCACGACGTCATCTTTCTCGACGAGCCCACCAACCACCTCGACGTTGAGGGTATCGCGTGGCTGGCACAGCACCTCAAGCGACGCTGGGCGACGAACGCCGGTGGGCTCGTGGTCGTCACTCACGACCGGTGGTTCCTCGACGAGATTTGCACCGCTACCTGGGAGGTGCACGATCGCCTGATCGAGCCATTCGAGGGCGGATACGCGGCCTATATTCTGCAACGAGTCGAGCGCGACCGCATGGCTGCGGCATCTGAATCGAAGCGGCAGAACCTCATGCGTAAGGAGCTGGCCTGGCTGCGCCGCGGAGCTCCGGCCCGTACCGCGAAGCCGAAGTTCCGCATTGACGCGGCGAACGCCCTGATCGAGAACGAGCCGCCTGCCCGCGACAGCGTCTCGCTCGCCTCTATGGCGATGCAACGGCTGGGCAAGGATGTCGTCGATCTGGAGAACATCTCGGTCAGC
Source organism: Lacisediminihabitans sp. (assembly GCA_039924815.1). Taxonomy (GTDB): domain Bacteria; phylum Actinomycetota; class Actinomycetes; order Actinomycetales; family Microbacteriaceae; genus Parafrigoribacterium_A. The sequence goes on along the minus strand of JBDTAD010000184.1, from coordinate 1,608 downwards.
TATGACGACAAGCAGGTGCTCCACAACCTGACCTGGCGTATCGCTCCGGGGGAGCGCACCGGAATTCTGGGCGTGAACGGAGCGGGGAAGTCCACTCTTCTGAGCCTGGTGGCCGGAACCCTGCTGCCCACCACGGGCCGTGTCAAGCGTGGCAAGACCATCAAGGTCGCGACCCTCACTCAGCAGCTGTTCGAGCTCGAGGAGATCTGGAACGACCGCGTGAGCGAGGTGCTCGGGCGGCAGAAAAGCAGCTACATCAGCGGTGGCAAGGAAATGACTCCGAGCCAACTGCTCGAGCGCGTCGGATTTTCCAGCGCCCAGTTGAGCACCCAGGTGAAGGATCTGTCGGGTGGGCAAAAGCGCCGCCTGCAGCTGTTGCTCATCCTGCTATCTGAGCCGAACGTTCTCATCCTCGACGAGCCGACCAACGATCTCGATACGGACATGCTCGCCGCGATCGAGGATCTGCTCGATTCGTTCCCCGGCACACTGCTCGTCGTGAGCCACGACCGGTACCTTGTCGAGCGCGTCACCGACCAGCAGTACGCCGTGATAGATGGTGGACTGAGGCACCTGCCCAGGGGCGTCGATCAATATCTTGAACTTCGCGTGAAGCAGCAACGGGATGCCGAGCGCGGCACCAAAGCGGATGTCGCGCCCGCGCAGAAGCACTCCGGACCCCCGAAGCTCGCCGGTGCCGAACTGCGCAATGCCGAGAAGGAGTTCGCTGCCGGCGGTCGCAAGATCGAGAAGCTGAACGCCCAGATCGCCTCGCTGCACGTGAAGATGTCCGAGCATGACCAGAGCGACTACACCGGTCTTGGCGCGCTTTCTGCGGAGCTAGACGCCCTGAAGCAATCGCTCTCCACGGTGGAGACGCGCTGGCTGGAACTCAGCGAGCTGCTGGGTTAGTGGGCGTGCGCTCAGTCGAAGTCGAGGCTGAGCTTGCGCAGCAGCGAGGCAAGGCGCTCCTGATCGGGTGCTGACAGCTTGTTAAGCAATTCCTGCTCCGCTGTGAGCAGCAGGCTAATCGCCGTGTCGACCCTACTGCGGCCCGTGTCGGTCATCACCACGAGGATCCCGCGACCGTCGTGCGGATCGGTGCGCCTCTCGACCAGACCGAGTCCCACCAGCCGGTCAATGCGATTTGTCATAGTTCCGCTGGAGACCAGGGTTTGCTGCAAAAGTGCCTTGGGACTCAGCTGATACGGCTTGCCTGCGCGGCGAAGTGCGGAGAGCACATCGAACTCCCAGGACTCGAGTTCGGATGCCGTGAAGGCCGCCCTTCTGGCCCGGTCGAGGTGGCGCGCGAGCCTGCCAACCCGCGACAGCACTTGGAGCGGCGCAAAGTTCAGATCGGGACGTTCACGCTCCCAGGCGCCGACGATGCGGTCAACCTCATCGTGTTGTGGCATCTGTCCATTATCGCTGACGCGTCGTACCGGAAAGTTATTGGCTCTGAATCTGGCAGAATTGGGAATTGCGTCGCGACATCCTGTGTCGTCTGCGCGATCCGCCTTGGTGTAATGGCAGCACGACAGCCTTTGGAGCTGTTAGGTCTAGGTTCGAGTCCTGGAGGCGGAGCCCACGTAAAAAAGAGGAAAAAAT
>JBDTAD010000183.1:0-2182 GCA_039924815.1 Lacisediminihabitans sp. | reverse complement strand
AGTGCGGACGTGACGGGAACGGCATCCGGAGAGTGCGTAAGGTGCCTGATTGGCGTCGAACTGCCCATCGAAGTCGAAATCCAAGAGCTTTTCGCGTATTCTCAAGACGAAGCTTTCGACTATGAGGTTCAGGTTGACACGATAGATCTTGAACCCGTAGTCAGGGATGCGGTGGTGTTGTCACTTCCGTTCCAACCGGTCTGTCAAGATGATTGCCTCGGCTTGTGCCCGCAGTGTGGGGTGCGGCTGCTCGACAATCCGGGTCACGAGCATGAAGCGCCCGTCGATCCACGCTGGGCCGCACTTGCCGGACTCGATGGTCTGGGCGGCTAAAGCACCATCCAAGAAGAAGATGTAGCTGGTACCAGTACTGGTGCCACCGAAGAGAAGAGATAGTCATGGCAGTACCGAAGCGCAAGATGTCGCGCGCGAGCACCCGTGCCCGTCGCGCGCAGTGGAAGGCAACCCCTCCCACCCTGGTGAAGACCGTCGAAGGTGGCAAGACCACCTACAGCCTTCCGCACCGTGCAAAGGTTGTGGAAGACTCCGTTGGCACCCCCCTGTACATGGAGTACAAGGGCCGCAAGGTAGCCGACGTATAACTCACTATGTGACAGAGGTGAGGTGAACTGTGTCCGGTAACGAAATGAATCCGGCAGAGCTCGCCTCGCAACTTTCCATAGATATCAGTCCAGCCCTGCTCGAGCTGGCGCTGACCCACCGGTCTTTCGCGTACGAAAACGGTGGTGTCGCCCATAACGAACGCCTCGAGTTTCTTGGCGACTCGATTCTTGGGCAGGCAGTGACGGTCATGCTTTACACGACCAATCCGCACCTCGACGAAGGCGACCTTGCCAAGCGCAGGGCGAGTCTCGTGAGCAGTGTTGCTCTGGCGGAAGTTGCGCGCGCCATCGGTCTTGGGCGCTACATCCGTCTCGGTCGCGGTGAAGAGCTCACCGGCGGTCGCGACAAGTCGTCGATTCTCGCCGACACCGTCGAAGCGGTGATCGGTGCCGCCTATCTTGACGCTGGCGGCGAGGAAGCAACGGCTCTCGTGCTGCGGCTCATCATTCCGCTCATGGACAATCCCGAGCGCTTCGGTGCCGCGATGGATCCCAAAACAAGCCTGCAGGAACTCGCCGCAGCTCTCGGTCGCGGTGTTCCAAGCTATCTCGTGACCGACTCCGGTCCTGACCATTCAAAGCGATTCCGCGCTGTAGTGGTGCTCGGCAAGGACGAGATCTCTTCCGGCGAGGGTACGAGTAAGAAGCAAGCAGAAATGTCCGCAGCGCTCGAGGCCTGGACGCTGCTCCAGAGCTCGCTCTCCCAGGCCTGAGCCGCGTGCCGGAGCTTCCGGAAGTCGAGGTTGTTCGCGCCGGCCTCGCGCCTGCCGTGAGCGGCGCAACCGTCTCCTCCGTAGCGGTGCTCGACGAGCGTTCGCTACGTCGCCATCCCGGCCCGAGTGAGGACTTCATCGACCGGCTCACCGATCGCAGGTTTACCTCCGCCGTGCGCCGCGGCAAGTTCCTCTGGCTGCCCCTGTTGGGTTCGCACGAGGCGCTCGTGGTGCACCTCGGCATGAGCGGACAGGTGCTGCTCAGGACCGCGGATGGTCCGGATGATCGGCTCACGCGCATCCGCATCGAACTGGTTTCACCGAATCACGGCACCCTGCTGATGAACTTCGCCGACCAGCGCATTTTTGGTTCGATGGCCATCGACGACCTCGTCCCCACAACGGATGGCCGCGCCGCCGGCTACAGCGGCCCGTCGGTCCCTGAGCTTGACTCCGTCTCGGTCCCCGAGCCTGTCGAAGGGCCCTCCTCTCTTGCCCTCATCCCGCAGAGCGTCGCCCACATCGCCCGTGACCCCCTAGACCCAGCCTTCGACGAACGCCGGTTTTATGACGCACTTTCGAAGCGCCACACCGGCATCAAGCGCGCACTGCTCGACCAGAACCTCATCAGCGGCATCGGAAACATCTACGCGGACGAGTCGCTCTGGACCGCTCGCATCCACTACGACCAGCCGACGAACACGCTGAGCCGTGCGAAGGCAAAGACGATCCTCGCCGAAGTGCGGCAGGTTCTCGCGAAAGCGCTCGCCGAGGGCGGCACGAGCTTTGACGCGCAATACGTCAACGTGAACGGCGCATCCGGATACTTCTCACACTCGCTCAACG
>JBDTAD010000182.1:0-8165 GCA_039924815.1 Lacisediminihabitans sp. | reverse complement strand
GGCCTTGCGCGGTGCGTCGCGCGAGTGAGAGCCCGACGACGATACCGATCATCGAGCCGAAGATCAGGTACCAGTTGTTGATGAAGCCGTGGCTGATAACCCAGCGATACATACACCTCGATCGACTGCCCAGTACCAACCTTTGTCCCTGCGCCGGGGGAAGTGCGGATGATGGCCCCGGCAGGCACAGTGTTGCTCTGCTCTTGCAGCCGCTGGGGTACCAGCTTGAGCGCAGTGAGCTTCTTTGCGCCCGCGTCATAGGTCTGACCGGTGACGGAGGGTACCTTCACAGATAGCCCGCTACTAAAGTCATTGCCAGTCGGAAGTTTGACCACCCAGATCGCGACGGCAACGAGGATGACCAACACCATGGCAATCCCGGCCCAAATCCAGGCAACAGGCGGCCGTGTTTGGGTGCGCAGTGCGCGGTCATCACTCCGTGATGCCATCTGACGCAGTGCAGCTTCTGATCCGGCAGTTGCGCTCGGATTCACGCCGAACAGTGTCGCATTGAAGTCGTTGACGGGGATCTTGCGCTGCGGTACCTCACCGGCAGCTGCGGTTTCCAGGTCGTCGCGGAACTCCGACGCGGTCTGGAAGCGTTCGAACTTGTCTTTCGCGAGGGAGTGCAGAACGACGGCGTCGAGTGCTGGCGACACCCGGGGGTTCAGCGAGCTCGGTGCAACGGGGGCTTCGCTGATGTGCTGGTACGCGACGGCGGCCGCGCGATCACCGCGGAAGGGCGGTCTACCGGTGAGCAGTTCGAAGAGCACGACGCCGGTGGAGTAAAGGTCGGTGCGGGCATCTACAGTCTCGCCGCGAGCCTGCTCCGGTGAGAAGTACTGTGCCGTGCCAAGGACGGCGCTCGTGTCAGCCACTGTTGCGGAGTTGTCGGAGACGGCCCTGGCAATGCCAAAGTCCATCACCTTCACCTGGCCGGTCTGGGTGATCATGACGTTGCCGGGCTTGATGTCACGGTGCACGAGCAGCGCGCGATGACTGTATTCGAGAGCAGTGAGGATGCCGGAGACGATACGTACAGCCTCACGGGGTTCGAGTGGGCCTTCGGCGATGATGTCGCGCAGCAGACGGCCGTCGACGTATTCCATCACGATGTAGGGCACCTGGGTCTCAACACCATTCGGCTCGCGAACAGTCTCTTCACCCGCGTCGAACACGCGCACAATGGTTGGATGCGCCATCCTGGCCGCTTTTTGTGCCTCTTCTCGGAAGAGGATGCGGAATTTAGGATCCGTGGCGAGCGCAGGCTTGAGCAGCTTGATGGCCACACGGCGGCCGAGTCGAGAATCGGTGCCGAGGTGGACATCCGACATTCCACCGCGGCCGATGAGGGCGCCAATCTGGTATCTGCCAGCGAGCAGGCGAGTACCTTCAGTCACGTGCTCTCTCCTGGTGGCGTCGATGGATTCCTTGCCAGTGTAATGCGTGAAACCACGGCCGAACTTAGGGCGAGGTCGGCGGAACGGTCGGGCCAGCCGGAACAGTGATGGTCACCGCATTCGACAGTGGGGACTTCACACCGGAGCACTGGGCCAGATACTGCACAGTCGTAGTGCTGCCGGTCACGCCGCCCGGAAGCGTGAGCGTGATGCTCGGCGTGCCGCTCGGCACGGGGTTTGCTGGCGTATAGGACACCGTGCCCGGGGAGACTGCCACGGTGTAAGAGTCGAGTGTCGTGCCATACGAGCAGACAAACACGGGCCACTTCACCGTGACAGACTCACCCGCCGTGTAGTTCGGTGGGGTGTGCGGCTGTGAGGGGGTGGGGTCGGCCGGCTGAGACGGTGCGGGAACATTGCCATAGACCGTAACGCTGATGGTGGAACCCCTGGCTACCCAGCCCGCGGGGTTCACCGTGTAAACAGTTCCCACCTGATCGACGGTGGCGGCAGCTGGCCCCGGATCTGGGAGCACATTGACTGTGAAGCCGAGATTCCCGAGTGCGTCGCTCACCGCAGAAACTGGTTTGCCTTTGTAATCGTCCGCATTGAGATTAATGCGGTCGCTCGTTGGTGTTGCCGATGGTGTCGGAGACGTGGACTGGGTGATGACGGGACTGCTCGTTGGTTTTGGCCCGTTCGGCGAGGCAAGAAACACAATGAGTGTTCCGACAAGCACCAGAACGAGAATGCCTATGAGAGCTATGAGTGGCCAGGTCCAGGGATTGCGTCCCTTGGAACGGAGCGGTGCGGGCGCTGCGGCGGCGTCCATCGAGGGCAGGATGCTCGTGGCTTGGGTTGCAGCGTATCCCGGAGTTGCTCCGTAGGCCACGGTTGCTGGATTGGCCAACTCCAGCCCTGCAATACCCGGTACAGCGGCGATCGCACCGCCGACATCCCCGCGCCTCAAGGCTTGCGCGGCCCGAGCAAGGTGCGCCGCGGATGCGGGGCGGTCGGCCGGATTCTTCGCGATGCACGAATACACCAAATTGCGAACGGGTTCGGACACCGTGACCGGAAGATCAGGTGCCTTCTCGTTGATCTGCGCCATCGCGATGGCGACCTGAGATTCACCGGTGAACGGACGTCGTCCAGCAAGGGCCTCGTACGCGACGATACCGAGCGAGTAAATGTCCGTGGTGGGCGATGCTGGGCGACCGCTTGCTTGCTCTGGGGAGAGGTACTGCACGGTACCCATGACTTGACCGGTGGCAGTGAGCGGAACCTGGTCTGCAATGCGGGCGATGCCGAAGTCCGTGATCTTGACCCGGCCATCCGGAGTGATCAGCAGGTTGCCCGGCTTGATGTCGCGGTGCACGAGCCCGGCGGAGTGTGCCGCGTGCAGAGCGGATGCGGTTTGGGCGACAATGTCGAGCACCCGATCGGTCGAGAGCACGCGTTCACGCTCGAGGATCGTGGATAGCGCCTCGCCGGGAACCAGCTCCATAACGAGATACGCGCTGCCGTCTTCCTCGCCGTAGTCGAAGACGTTGGCGATCCCTTCGTGATTGACGAGGGCGGCGTGCCTGGCCTCCGCGCGGAAGCGCTCGAGAAACCCGGGATCGCCGAGGTATTCATCCTTCAAGATCTTTATCGCGACGGTGCGCCCGATTACGAGGTCGGTCGCCTGCCACACCTCGCCCATGCCGCCAATAGCGATACGGCTGGAGAGTTGGTAACGACCACCAAAAGTGAGGCCACTTGTGGGTCTCATTTGCTCAGCACCGCCTCTATGACTTTTCTCGCGATTGGCGCTGCAACCGCGTTGCCGAAACTTGTTCCGTTTTCAACGACGACGGCAACGGCAATCTGTGGATCGACTGCGGGGGCAAATCCGGTGAACCAGAGGGTGTATTTTCGTCCCTCACCGTTCTGTGCTGTTCCGGTCTTACCGGCCACGTCGACTCCGTTTATTCTCGCATTACTAGCGGCACCATTGTTCACATTCGCCACCATGAGCTGAGTGAGTGTCGCACTCGACTGACTACTGATTGGCTGGCCGAGGACTTCCTGCTGGTACGCCTGCACGATCGTGAGGTCGGGCGCCGTGATGTTATTGACCAAGGTCGGCTTCATAAGAGTGCCCCCATTGGCGATGGCCGCGGTCACCATCGCAACCTGCAGGGGGGTTACTCGGTCTTCATCCTGGCCAAACGATGACAGCATGATCTTCGCCTCATCCGTATTCTCTGGGTACGTGCTGGGGGTAACGCTCATCGGCACGGAGAGCTTCTGACCGAAGCCGTAGGCTTTCGCGTACTTTGAGATTTCAGCGGAACCAAGCGCTGCTCCGAGTTCGGCAAACGGGATGTTGCAGCTGAGACGGAGTGCGGTTGCGATGGTCACGGTCGGAGTCCCGCCACAATCTGAGCCGCCCGCGTTGCTAATGGAATCAACGCTGCCGGGAAGCTTGAGTGAGGTCGGGTTGGGGAACTCGTCGTCCGGCTTGTACTTACCGCTGTCTATCGCGGCGGAAGCGACGACGAGCTTGAACACGGAGCCTGGGTGGTAGAGATCTCCGCTGATAGAGCGGTTGATGAGCGGATTGGTGGGGTCGGACAGTAGCTTCTTGTAGTTCGCGATGATCGTGTTCGAGTCATGCGCGGCGAGCAGGTTGGGATCGTATGCGGGCTTCGACACCATCGCGAGAATCGCACCTGTCTTGGGATTCAGCGCGACCACGGCGCCCGAATTTGTGCCCAGTGCATCCCAGGCCGCCTGTTGGGCTGCTGGATTGATCGTGGTGTTGACGGCGGCGCCCTGTGGGTTCTTGCCAGTTAAGATCGCGTTCATTTTGTCGAGGAACTGGTCGTTGTCCGTACCGCTCAAGTAATTGTTGAGTGATCCCTCGAGCCCAGTGTTGCCCTGGTTGAGGGTGAAGTAACCGGTGACTGCGGAGTACAGCTCCGGGTTGGAGTAGACCCGCTGGAAGTTGTATTTATCTTTCGACGGCTTCGACTCGGCGATGGGTTGACCGTGAACGAGGATGGGCCCGCGCTCGGCGGAATAGCTATCGTAAATCGTACGTACGTTGCGTGGATCGCTGCGCAGGCTGTCAACCTGGAACACGGTAATGACGGTGGTGGAGCAGAGCAACGCGACGAACAGCATCACCACCACGATGCTCACACGCTTGAGTTCTCGGTTCACGAGTCCACCACCAGCTGCGGTTGGTTTCGCACGGAGTCCGAGAGCCGAAGCAAAAGCGCGGCAATAATCCAGTTCGCCACGAGCGATGAACCGCCCGCGGTGAGGAACGGGGTGGTTAGCCCAGTGAGCGGGATCACGCGGGTGATGCCGCCAATCACAATAAAGACCTGGAGCGCGACCACGAAGGAGAGCCCGACGCCGAGGAGGCGACCGAAGTCATCTTGGCCGGCGTAACCAATGCGAAAACCACGCGAAACGAACAGCAGGTAGAGGGCGAGGATGGCGAACAGGCCAGCGAGACCGAGTTCCTCGCCGAGACTGGCGACAATGTAATCACTTTCGGCCAGCGGCACGATTGCGGGCCTACCTTCACCGAGTCCGGTGCCAATCAGTCCGCCGTGGGCGAGGCCGAACAGACCCTGCACAAGTTGGTAACTGCCGCCGGGTGCGTCGTAGATCTTCTGGTTGAAGGCATCCAGCCAGGAGTCAAAGCGACCGGCAACGTAGTTAAGGAGTCGGCTGGCCAGAAGCGCTCCTCCGAGGAACAGGACGAGGCCAAGAACCACCCAGCTAGCTCGGCCGGTCGCGACGTAGATCATGACCAGAAACAAGCCGAAGTACAGGAGGGAAGTGCCGAGGTCACGCTGGAAGATAAGCACGGCCATCGCGGCTGCCCAGATGACCAGAATCGGGCCGAGATCTCTGGCGCGCGGGAACCGCATCCACAGAAACTTCTTGCCAACCATGGACAGGCTGTCGCGACTGGTCACGAGGTATCCGGCGAAGAAGATCGCCAGGGCAATCTTCGCGAGCTCGCCGGGCTGGAACGAGAAGGGCCCGAGCTCGATCCAGAGTCGCGCGCCGAACTTGGTTGATCCGATTCCCGGCAGCATAGGCAGCAAGAGAAGCACGATGCCGGTGAACATGGCGATATAGCGATAACGCTGCAGGACGCGGTGGTTGCGGATCAGCAGCAAAACCCCGAGCGCAATCAGCATGGCCATGGCGGTCCAGACCACCTGCCGCACCCCTGCGGAATCCCACCCGGAGAGATGCTTGGCGAGATCAATGCGGTAAATCTCCGCAATGCCGAGACCGTTGAGCACGGCACTGATCGGAAGGACAAACGGGTCGGCCTGTGACGCTACGAACCGCAACGCGATGTGCATGATCAGGCCGAGCAGCGCCAGCCCAACTCCGAGGACGATGATGGAGGCATCCAGCTTGTGCAGCGCACCGAGTTGAACGAGCGCAATCGCGGCACAGTTGATGAACGAGGCGATGATGAGCAGCAAGAGTTCGAGATTGCGCTGCTTGGCGGGAACTCGCAGCTTGAGACGGATAGCGCCAGTGAAAGTAGTGCGCGGACCGGCTTCGATCGGCGTCAGGGTAAGGGGAGATGCTCCTGAGTCAGTGGCTGCTGGCATCGCTCAGTCGCTCAATGATCTTCTCAGCATCCTGGAGATCGTTCGCGTTGATGCTGCCTTTCACGGATTCCCGCGTGTACTCGGGCAAGTTGGCGAGCTCAACGCTCGTCTCTTGATAGATCGAGTGCAGTGAGATTGGGCCGATGTTCTGCTGGATGCCCCGGTAAATTGCGACCGTCTGGCCGTGAGGGGCAACGTAGTAGCGGGATTGGGTCCAGCGGTACCCAATGAGGGCGGCGGCGATCAGAACAATGAGGATGACGGCGGTGCCGATCAACCAGGCGATTCGACGGTTCCGAGCACGACGCCGGTCTTCGAGAATGAGCTCGTCGAGGTATTCGTCTGATTCCGGTTCAAAGTGGCTGTCCTCGTGCAGGGTCGACTTGAGCGGATGCAGCAGCAGCGTCGGAAGGCGCAGTGAGCGACGACCAGCATCAGCCTCAAAAGACAGCGGCACGCTCGCAGAGCCGACCACGACGGGTGGGACGGATGCGGAATTGGTTGTCTCGTCGATGTCGACAATCACGATGGTGACGTTATCGGGAGCGCCCTGGTCGAGGCTCTCCTTGACGAGCTTGTCTGCCGCGGCCTTCGGCGAGCTCTCGCTTTCGAGGACCGCCTCGATCTTGTCGTCCGTGACGTAACTGCTCAACCCGTCCGAGCAGAGCAGCCAGCGGTCACCGGGCTCAGTGTCGAGAATTGCCGTATCGATCTCGGGGGAGGAATCCACATCCCCGAGCACCCTCATGAGCACGGAGCGACGCGGATGTACGGCCGCCTCTTCCGGCGTGATCCGGCCGCCGTCGACGAGCCGTTGCACGAAGGTGTGGTCCGCGCTGATCTGGGTGAGTACGCCGGCGCGCAAGCGATAGACACGGGAGTCACCGATGTGGGCGAGCGCGAATTGATGACCAACCCGGAGGAGCGCGCTGACCGTGGTTCCCATCCCCGTGAGTTCCTGATGTTCGAACACCGTCTCCGCGAGCAGCGAGTTGGCAGCAATGAGCGAGGCTTGCAGGGCGAATTCGGCGTCGTGAGCCGAGGCATACGCCTTGTCGGTCTCCAAAATGCGCGTGAGGGCGATTGCGGAAGCTACGTCGCCGCCCGCGTGGCCGCCCATTCCGTCGGCGACGACGAAGAGCTGGGTGCCGGCGTATCCGCTGTCCTGGTTGTTGGCGCGAATTTTCCCAACGTGGGTGACGGCAGCGCTCTTACCCGTAGTGGCCATTCACCTACCGCCGAAGTTCGAAACTGGTCGTACCAATTCTGACCGGAGTGTTCAGGGGCACCGGGGTCGGCACCGTCACACGAGCACCGTCAAGGAACGTGCCGTTAGTCGAGTCTAGGTCTTGGATAACCCAGCCATCGTCCCAGAGCATCAACCGGGCGTGGTGCGTCGAGGTGTAGTCGTCACGGATGACGAGGCCGCTTTCGCCTGATCGCCCGATCGTCAAGGGCTCCCGGCTGAGCGGAAGTTCTATCCCTGTTTTACTGCCGGAGGTTATGACCAGGCGGGACGCACTCGTGCTCTTTTCCGCTGCCAGAGTGCCGCGGAACGGGTTGGCGGCGGAGATGGGCTCTGTCCGCTGTGCCGGCGCCGGTGCGGGAATCGCGGTCGGAGCTGTCGTGAATAGGGCCTGCGCGGGCTGTTCTGCGGGCGTGCGTTTCACCCGTTGGCCGAACAGGTCGCTGCGCAGCGCGTAGACCACAATGAACACGAAGGCCCAGAGGAGCAGGAGAAACCCGAACCTCAAGACCAGCAGCGTCAGCTCACTCACCGATGATCTCCAGACCGATCGTCTCGCCGCTGGGCACGCAGGTCGGAAAACTGGTCGACATCGGCGGACTGGGCAAGCACCCGAAAAACAATACGGGTACGCCCGATGGAAATGACGGAATCCGGCGGAAGAGGCGCCTTATTGACCGGGGCGCCGTTCAATTGTGATCCGTTGGTTGAGCCGAGATCGTTGACCTGCGCACGACTGCCGTCCCACAGCACTTCGACGTGCTTGCGGGAGATGCCCGTGTCATCGACCGTGATGTCCGCGTCGCTACCGCGCCCGATAATCGTGCGTGATTTCGTGATCGGATAGCGTTTGCCAGCAATATCGAGCACCGGTGTCCACGA
>JBDTAD010000181.1:0-3318 GCA_039924815.1 Lacisediminihabitans sp. | reverse complement strand
TCGAAATGAACCAGGTGCCACCGCCCACGTTGCCCGTTACCGGCTTGTCACTACCCCAGGGCAACGGTGCGGCAACACCCAGCTGCCCTGGAGCAACGTTCAAAGACTGCGGGTTGTTGAAGATCGCTCCCGCATACCAGGCCGGACCGGGCATCATGAGTACTTTGCCCGTGTAGTTCTTCACAAACTCGGGAGTGAAGACGCTCACGACCGGCACCGTGTTGTTCGTGCGCAGCGTGTCGAGCAGACTGGCCGCTCGCTTGCACTGATCGCTGGTGGTGTTCACCGTGACAGCCTTGGGCCCGGTGACATCGTTCGCCTGGCATTTGCTGGCCCACATGTACACCTCAGGCGTCCAAGCGTCCCCTGCAGCGCCGATGATGTAGCCCGGGTGATCTTTCGCAACCTTGACCCCAAGCGCCTCGTACTCTTCCCACGTCGTCGGAACCGTGTAACCAAACTGGTCCATCAACGACTTGTTGTACCAGAGCACGGCTTGAGCGAGGTCGTTGCGCACGCAGTAGACCTTGCCGTCGATCGTGCAGGGGTTCAAAGATCCCTGCGTGAATTGGTCCAAGGTCTTGGTGGGAACGAGTCCGCTGTTCAACACTGCGGCGAACGCTTGCTTGCTGGAGCCCTTCTGGCTCGCCCAGGAGGCATCCGTGTTCTGCGAGGAGAAGACCACGTCAGGCCATCCGCTACCCGCTCGGTCGAAGAGTTGCATCTTCGTTCGGAACGAGTTCGAGCCATTGGCCGAGCCGTCGTAGGTGACAACCTTGAGCTTCGTGTCGGGGTTGGCGGCTTGGAATGCCTTGACGGCAGCCTGACGGTCCGCATCCACCCAGACGGTGATCGTCGAGGAGGCCGTCTGTTTGGCTTCGGGAAAGCCGTATGACCCGCTAGTTGAGGTTCCTGTACTTGTGCAGCCAGTGAGAGCCAGAAGCGTCGTCGTCGCTGCGACGAGCACACCCGTCGCCAGCGAGCTTCGCCGGCCGGAACGCACCGCTGTGTGATTTCCGAACATTTATTGTCCTTGTCTTGTCGACTTCATTGACGACTCCGTGGAGACGTGCCTTGACTATAGGGCATACGTATTATGTTTGTAAAGTGGCGTGATTGCGCCGCGCCGGACTGCCTTCCGAGCCAGCCGCCATCGACAGGAAGTATTACGCCGCTGATGTACGCGGCCTCGTCAGAAGCCAGAAACACCGCCGCGCCAGCGGTGTCTTCCGCACGCCCCTAGCGACCCGCAGGGATCCGCTCAAGAAAAACGACTTCAGCTCCCGCTCCTGACGTCGATCACGAGGGCCTTGTTCCTGACCTTGGCTAGAATTAGTGGCATCGCCAGCTCAGCAAAAGCACTGGTTACGACGGATCATCTAGACAACACGCGCTAGCTGTCTGTCAGCGCGGTGAATGTGCGCCATCCGCCGCGAGTTTGTCTCTCGACCCGCCACTCTCACTGTCGGGTCATATCGTTACATCGTCGTCGACAGACGTACTGCTCGAACGCTGCGCCGTCACCCCGTGTGCAGGCAAACTCACGACGAGCGCTGAGCAAGGCGCTTCATCATCCACTCAACCAGCCCGGACCGGAATAGCGAAGAAAGTCGCGACAGCGTCCCTGTAGAACGGCAGAATCCGAGCTTTTTGCGCGAGCGGCGTTGCGGTGGCATCGACCACCGTCGAGGGGTCAAGCGCGACCACGAGGGGATAGATTCCCGGGTACGCCGCGTACCCGCCGGTGTTATCTGCGGCGCTTCCCTCGAGTGCCGATGGACGGGTTCCGCCGAATGAGAAGCTAACGTTCGTGCTCACAGTGCCGACATCGGAGGGCGACGTCGAGAACACATGGAAGATCCCGGCGAGGGTGGAGTCGATCACCCACTGTCCTGCCTTGGCGTTCCAGCTCAAGCCGAACCTGTCGTGCCACTCCTTGCCGTCGAACCTGAACTCGACATCAACCGCCGCGTTGCTCCGCCCCGCAAAGGCGAGTGTCGCACGCGGAGCCTCGATGCGTTCGGATGCGGCCCCCAGGACCGCGTCAGCAAGAAAACTCGTCTGGTCGACATGGACGAAGGCACCCTCGGCTCGAGCGGTGCCGTCCAAGCGCGCCGCTGCGGAAGCATCCCCACGCTCCAGGTCAGCGAGATACCGACTGACAACGCTGACCGGGGAGGGGTGGCCCGAAGGCACCTCATAGAACACGAACATCTTGAGCAGCGCCCAGACTAAGACGCCCACAATAGTCACGAGACCGATGCCGAGTATGAGCCCGCGGCGCGGCTTTGTGGGTGTGCGAGCCGGCTCAGTGATCACCGAGGATCACGCGCCCGTGGCGGAGAAGGTTGAGCGCGGCCACTTACCCATCGGCGGCTGCAGCGCGCCCTCGACATCGGAGACCGACTGGTTGTACGAGTCAATGCCCGTCCATAGGTCGACGACCATCGCGATCAGGGCACCGACAAACGCGACGATGCCGGCGACGAGCGGGGCGACCAAGGGAGAGCCTACGATGGCCACTATGAGGCCTGCCACCGCGATGCCGAGTTCGATCGCGGCGTTTCGCCAGGTGATGAACAGGTCGTTGATCGCTTTGGCCATGTCGCCGAGCGCAGTCTCGAGGATGGTCGAATACCGGGTGACGCTCCGAACTTCGTCACGCAGGCCGTCGAAAGAGTTGAAGTAGTCGCGGCTCGATCCGCCCACCCAGTCGTCCGAATCCATCGCCTTGAGCGAACCGACGCGCACGCCTGCCGCCAGGGAGTCTGACGCGGCGTAGATCTTGTCATGGATCGTTGACCCCGCAGCGCGAAGCTTGTCGGGATCGCCCATCCCTTTGATGCCCAAACGCATGAACGCCACGGCCTTGTGATACTGGGCGATCGCCCGTGCCAGCTGGCTGAGAATCTCCGCAATGACCTTGTCTTTGATCCACTGAGGCCACTCGATCGTGATCGGGGAGTATTCGACGATGTCGCGGATGATCACCGGGCCGATCCTGCCCACCTCAGTCATCATGTCGTCCGCATTGGTCAGACGGTCCTGCATGAAACTCTCGAACGCGTTCAGGTCGCTCATGTGAGTGCCGCCAATGCCTTGTTGAGTGCGTCCACATCCGCCTTGGAAGCGTCATGGGCCGTCTGGTAGATCTTGACGGTGCCGAGCAGCGCCGTTGCAAATCCCTCGCATTCCTTCGCCCCTCCCTCGATGAACGCTGCCAGGGCTGCGGCGTAGGCGCCGTACGCCGCGTATGCCTTCTGGGCGTCTCCGATCACAGAGAACTCAAGGGGTCCGACGTGCGCCGGAGTCGTGGGC
>JBDTAD010000180.1:0-4697 GCA_039924815.1 Lacisediminihabitans sp. | reverse complement strand
TGACCTTGTTGTTGTAGCTCTTGGTGTCATTGACCTCAGGCTTCTTGCCATTCAGGATGTCGTCGGCCATCTTGACGGCCTCCTTGCCCAGCTGGCGAGTGTCCTTGTAGATCGTCGAGTACTGCTGTCCCGCGATGATCGACTTGACGGATGCCGCCTCGGCGTCCTGCCCGGTGATGATCGGCAGGGCGTCGGTGGCGTAGCCTGCACCGGTCAGCGCGGAGATGATACCGATCGACAGACCGTCATACGGCGACAGGATTCCCTGCACCTTGGCGCCATCGGAGTAGGTACTCGCGATGAGGTTCTGCATGCGCTTCTGAGCGGTAGCCGGGTCCCAACGCAGGGTTGCGATCTGGGTGAATCCAGTCTGGCCGCTCTTGACCACTAGGGTGCCATCCGCAATGTACGGCTTCAGGGTGTCCATCGCGCCGTTGTAGAAGAACGTCGCGTTGTTGTCGTCGGGACTGCCGGCGAAAAGCTCAACGTTGAACGGGCCCTTCTTGTCGGTCTTCTTGCCATCTGCGTCAAGCAAACCGAGACCGGTGAGCAGGCTGGTTGCCTGGTCAACACCAACCTTGTAGTTGTCGAAGGTGGTGTAGTAATCGACGTTCTTGTTGCCGTTGATCAGACGGTCATATGCAATGACCTTGATTCCGGCCTTCGCCGCGTTGTCGAGCTGGTCGCTCAACGCGGTTCCGTCGATCGACGCGATGATCAGGACCTTGGCGCCCTTGGTGATCATGTTGCTGATCTGCTGAACCTGCTGGGGGATCTTGTCGTCGCCGTACTCAAGGTCGACCTTGTAGCCGAGTTTCTCGAGGTCAGCCTTGACCGAGTCGCCGTCCTTGATCCAACGCTCGGAGGTCTTGGTCGGCATCGCGACGCCGATCAGTGCCCCCTTGTTGCTGGTTGCTGCTGCATTGTTATCGCCGCCACGACCGCCGCCGCCTGAGCAGCCTGCCATTGTTGCGATGACTGCCCCCGCGGTGAGAACCGCGACGAGTGCCTTCTTGTTCACTGTGTTTTCCTTTCGTCGTGCATTATGGACTTCATTGTCAGGGATGGTGCATGTTCAGGCGTGGCTCGTCCATAGTTTCCACACCTCCTCCCGCGCGCGCGATTGATCGTCACATGCGGTGAGACTCGTGGCCGCAGCGTAGCGCGGCGTGGGTCGGCGGATCAAATCCCTTGAGCCAACCGGTAATACGCAGCGTTCCAGCGAACCTCGCGCTGGAAACCGCGAACTGTAGTGTTCTCATCGATCACGAGCAGCTCAGTGCGCGCGATATCTGCAAAGTCTTCGAAGGCTTCAACGCCCACCGCGGTGGACATCACCGTGTGGTGAGCTGCGCCGGCGGTGAGCCAGGCAGTGGCACTCGTGGCAAAGTTTGGGGCTGGCTTCCACAGCGCGCGAGCTACCGGCAGCTTGGGCAGCGGCTGGGGCAGATCAACCACCTCAACCACATTGGCCGTAAGACGGAAACGATCGCGCATGTCGCTGAGGGCGACGACGACGCCGGGGCCAGCATCCGTGTCGAAGACAAGGCGCACCGGGTCTTCACGGTCTCCAATACCCAGCGGATGCACTTCAAGTCGCGCGCGCGAGGTAGTCAACGAAGGGCAAACCTCAAGCATGTGTGCGCCGAGGATCGTCTCCTGCCCTGGGACCATGTCATAGGTGTAGTCCTCCATGAGGGATGCACCCCCTGGGAGACCAGCGCCCATCACCTTGGCGGCGCGCACCAGAACCGCAGTCTTCCAGTCACCCTCGGCACCGAAGCCATAGCCGTCGGCCATGAGACGCTGAACGGCGAGGCCCGGCAGCTGCCGGAGTGCGCCGAGATCTTCGAAGGTCGTGGTGAAGGCCCCAAAGTCGCCAGCCTCGAGGAAGGAGCGCAGACCTAGCTCGATGCGTGCTCCGTAACGTAGCGAGTCCGCGCGGTCTGCTCCCGGGTGAAGCTCGGGTGCAACATCGTAGAGGTCGAGGTATTCGGCGACTAGGGCATCCGTGTCTGCATCACTTGCCGCGTGCACGGCCTCGGCCAGGTCGTTGACACCCCACGTGTTGACGCTGACACCGAAGCGCAACTCCGCCTCGGTCTTGTCACCCTCGGTGACGGCGACGTAGCGCATATTGTCGCCGAAACGGGCGAGCTTGAGCGAGCGTACGGCCTGCCAACCGGCGGCGGCGCGAGTCCAGGTGCCGATCTGCGCTGTTACCGCGGGGTTCGAGACATGGCCGACCACGGTCTTGCGCGCCACGTTCAGGCGCGTCTGGATGTAGCCGAACTCGCGATCGCCGTGGGCGGCCTGATTGAGATTCATGAAGTCCATGTCGATCTCGCTCCACGGCAGCTCAACATTGGCCTGCGTGTGCAGGTGCAGTAGCGGCTTCTGCAGGGCATTCAACCCGGCAATCCACATCTTGGCTGGGCTAAACGTGTGCATCCAGGCAATGACACCAACAACGTTGTCTCTGCTGTTCGCATCCAGAATCATCCGGCGAATCGAGTCGCTGTCCTTGAGCACCGGCTTCCACACGACGGTGACCGGGATGTCGGATGCGGTCTGCAAACCGCGCATGACCTCCTGCGACTGCTCTGCAACCTGGAGCAGGGTCTCCTCGCCGTACAGGCTCTGGCTTCCGGTGAGAAACCACACCTCGTAGCTGGCGAGATTAGGGACGATGCTTGCGCTCATTACTGCTTTCCTTCTGCGTCGGCCGTGGCACCGTGCTGTCCATAGACGTTTTGGTAGCGATCGAACAGGGAGTCGATCTTGTCCTGCGGAATGGGGATGACCTCGCCAAGCTGGCGGGCGAGGTGCACTGTGCGCGCAACATCCTCCGCCATCACAGCGGCCTTCACCGCGTCGCGAGGGCTCTTGCCAATCGTGAACACCCCGTGGTTTTGCATGAGCACCGCCCGGGAGCGGTGACCGCTGAGGGTCTCGACGATGCCGTGACCGATCGAGTCGTCGCCGATGATGGCGAAAGGACCAACCGGGATTGGTCCGCCAAACTCATCGGCCATCGCCGTGATCACGCACGGAATAGCTTCGCCGCGGGCTGCCCACGCTGTGGCATAGGTGGAGTGGGTGTGCACGACGCCGCTCACCTGGGGCATAGCCCGATAAACGTAGGCATGGGCTGCGGTGTCGCTCGATGGAGCGTGATCCCCCTCGACCACGTTGCCATCAAGGTCGCAGAGAATCATGTTTTCAGCGGTGAGATCGTCATACTCGACGCCGCTCGGCTTGATCACGAAGAGGTCCGCCCCGGGAACGCGCCCAGAGATGTTTCCGCCCGTCCAAACCACGAGTTCGTAGCGTACGAGCTGCTCGTGCAGCTGTGCGACATCGTTTCTTACCGCGCGAATCGCCTCGGCAAGCTCGGTGCTCGACTCGGTCATGCTGTCACCGTTTCCACTGGTACTTCGTTCGCAAGCGCCCGCTTTTTCAGCGCCTTCAGTCGGTGCATAACGTCGTTATCGCCGCGACCGAAGTAGTCGTGCAGCGTGGCGTACTCGGCGTAGAGAAGGTCGTACGCGTCCGCCTTGGCGGCATCCGGCATATACACGTCCTTGTCGAGCTTGCCCATGGCGTTACCCGCCGCAAGCACGTCGGCGTAGGCACCCGCTGCTACCGCCGCGTGGATTGCAGAACCGAGTGCCGGACCCTGGTCGCTGGCGATCGTCGAGATCGGCATGCGCAGGATGTCGCAATAGGTCTGCATGAGGAACGCGTTCTTGAGCAGTCCCCCGGCCACGATGAACTCGGTGACTGGCACGTCGCTCGCGTTAAACGTTTCGACAATTTTGCGGGTGCCAAAAGCGGTGGCTTCGAGCAGTGCGCGGTAGATCTCTTCCGGCCTGGTCGTCAGCGTTGTGCCCAGCACAACGCCGCTCAGCTCGTGATCAACCAGCACCGAGCGGTTACCACTCTGCCAGTCGAGGGCAATGAGACCGTGCCCGCCAACAGGCTGGTCCATGGAGAGTTCAGTGAGGTACTGGTGGATGCTGAGCCCGGCCTTGTCGGCCTCCGCGAAGTAACTGCCGGGCACCTGGTTGTGCACATACCAAGCGAAGATGTCTCCAACGCCGGACTGGCCGGCTTCGTATCCGTAGAGGCCTGAGACGATGCCACCGTCGACCACTCCGCACATGCCCGGGACTTCCCTGAGCACATCGCCGTTCATCACGTGGCAGGTCGAGGTGCCCATGATCGCGAGCATCTGGCCCGGCTCGACGGCGCGGGCGGCCGGAGCCGTTACGTGTGCATCGACGTTTCCAACGGACACCGCGATGCCCTCGCGCAGCCCTGTCCAGCCGGCGGCCTCAGCGGACAGTGTGCCCGCGGATGCACCCAACTGCCCGATCTCGTGCTCCACCTTGTCAATCGCAAAGCGTGAGAAGTCGGGGTTCAGTGCGCCAAGGAAGTCCTCCGACGGATACTGGCCGTCCTGCAAAATTCCCTTGTAGCCTGCGGTGCACGCGTTGCGCACGTAGCTTCCGGTGAGTTGCCAGACGATCCAGTCGGCAGCCTCGACCCAGTGGTCCATACGGCTGTACAGTTCTGGATCTTCTTCGAGAAGTTGTAGCCCCTTGGCGAACTCCCACTCGCTCGAGATCAGTCCGCCGTAGCGCGGAAGCCAGGTCTCGCCGCGCTGTGCCGCGAGTTCGTTAATGCGGTCAGCC
>JBDTAD010000179.1:0-4357 GCA_039924815.1 Lacisediminihabitans sp. | reverse complement strand
GCGACCGACACGATGGTCGTATCGATAAGGATCATGAAGAACCCGAGCACGAGCGCCCAGAGAGCCGGCCACGGACTCACAACCTTTTCGGTGTGTGACTGCATTTCGTTATTCCTTGCTGATGGGTTGGTATGCCTGACCATTCTTTGGCCAGGGGATGACATTGGTATGGAGGTCGGTGAGTAGCTGACGCAGCCACTCAACCTCCGCGGTTTGGATGGCACGCGAATAGCTTCTGTCCAGCAGGTACGCGGGGTTAGTCTCATTCGCCTCGGACTCCCGGAGCGCGTTCTCAAGCTCTTCGAGATCGACTTCAAGCAAGGCAAGGCGTCGGTCTAGTAGATCGATGACGGCATCCTTTGGCAGGTTGTGCGCTTCTCCAATCGCCAACGGAAACTCCGGATACTCGTTCACCGGAGTGGCGAGCATTTCTGCCACTCGCCGGCTCAGAATTTCGCGGCCGTCAACGGTTATCTCGTAAATCGTGCGTTCGGGTCGGTTGCCCTCGCGCTCGGTCGACCGCGCCCGCACCATCTCGCGACTCTCGAGCCAGTGCACGGTGTGGTATAGCGACCCTGGCCGCACCTTGACGACACGATCTTCCTGTCGCTGGATGAGCAGTTGGTACATCTCGTACGGATGCATCGGACGTTCCACGAGCAGCGCGAGGGCAGAGAGCCCAAGCGGTGAGCACGTCGCCGCCATCCGCAATGCCTCCGAACTATTCCTAACAGATTATTCCGGTTGGACTATACGCCTCGCTGCTGGCCCTCGCAAGTGCGGCCGAAGGACAATCCGCGCTCCGGTAGACTGGCGGCATCCACCCACAGACGAACTCTTTGGAGTTGTTGATGCCTACAATCGTCGTCGAGGTCATGCCTAAGGCCGAACTGCTCGACCCTCAGGGCAAGGCCGTTGCTGGCGCACTTGCTCGCCTCGGCAAGACTGCTTTCACCGGAGTACGCATCGGCAAGCGCTTCGAGATCACGATCGATGGGCCGGTGACGGATGCCGTGCTCGCCGAGGCACGCACGCTCGCCGATGAGATGTTCTCCAACTCCGTGATCGAGGATGTCGTGTACGTGGGAGAGCCTCGCTGATGCGCATCGGCGTCATCACCTTTCCAGGTTCGCTTGACGACCGCGACGCGCAGCGCGCCATCGAGCTGGCTGGCGCGGAGTCGGTTGCTCTCTGGCACGGTGACCACGACCTCAACGGTGTTGACGCGATCGTCTTGCCTGGCGGCTTCAGCTACGGCGACTACCTGCGTTGCGGTGCGATCGCTGCGCACTCACCGATCATGAGCGAGGTCATCACCGCAGCAAACGCCGGAATGCCCGTGCTCGGAATCTGTAACGGCTTCCAGATGCTCACCGAGGCACACCTGCTGCCCGGTGGTCTGGTGCGCAACGATCACGGCTCGTTTATCTGCCGTGACCAGGCCCTACGTGTGGAGAACGTGTCTACCGCGTGGACCAACGAGTTCGAGGTCGGCACCGAGATCATCATCCCGCTGAAGAATGGTGAGGGTGGATTCATCGCCTCCCCCGAGGAACTCGCACGCATCGAGGGCGAGGGCCAGGTGGCATTCCGTTACCTCGGCGTGAACCCGAACGGTTCGATGAACGATATCGCAGGAGTCTCGAACGCACGCGGCAATGTCGTGGGCCTGATGCCGCATCCGGAGCATGCCACCGAGCCAGGCTTTGGCCCGGACACCTCCGCCGCG
This sequence comes from Lacisediminihabitans sp., assembly GCA_039924815.1. Taxonomy (GTDB): domain Bacteria; phylum Actinomycetota; class Actinomycetes; order Actinomycetales; family Microbacteriaceae; genus Parafrigoribacterium_A. The sequence goes on along the minus strand of JBDTAD010000179.1, from coordinate 2,628 downwards.
ATGCGCAGCGGAGTCGACGGTCTCGCGTTCTTCACGAGCGCCATCCGCGCCTTCGCCTCGGTCTAGCGACACCAGATTCAAACTTTTGAACCATGCGGGGCGTCGTGCACTTTGACACGATGGAGAAGTGACTACAACACTGACTTCCTCCACCACTCGGGTAACCCCGCGCTCGTTCTACCGCGCGCTGTCCATCGCCGAGGCGGTGACTTGGACCCTCCTGATCACCGGGATGCTGCTGAAGTACGTGGCGAACGCCGGCAGCCTGCCGGTGGTGATCGGTGGCTCCATCCACGGACTTGTCTTCATGAGCTATGCGGCAACCGCCGTGATCGTGGGCCTGAACCAGCGTTGGAAGGTCGGCCAGATCGTCTTCGCGGTCGTCACCGCGATCGTGCCGTACGCCACCATCCCCTTTGACCGCTCGCTCGAACGCCGCGGCATGCTCGAGGGTGAATGGCGTCGGGAACAGACGGATGACCCGCGCGACAAGAGCGTGATCGATCGCCTCATGCGTTGGTTCCTCAACCACCCGATCCTGCTCGGCGTGATTCTGGTCGCCGTGATCGCCGTGGTGTTCTCGGTGCTGGTGACCCTGGGGCCACCCACCGAGTGGGGCCGCTAAGCAGCTGGCATCAGCGGCTTTCCCCCGCTGGCGGCATCAAGACTCGCGTCTGCAGCAATGCTTCCGGATGCTCGCGCTGCAACCAGGTGACCATCTTCTCGCGCACTGCGGTGCGCAGCGTCCATAACGCGCCGGAGTCCTGCGCGGAGACGACGCACCGAACAGTCAGGTGGCCGCCCGTGGCATCCGTGATCAGCATGCTCGCGTCACGTTTGTCCCACTCGGTGGAGGCTTCCATGATCTCCATGAACTTGACTCGGGCCTCATCAACGGGAAAACGCCAGTCGACGTCGAAGAAGACGGATCCGGTGATCAGCGGGCTGTTTCGCGTCCAGCTTTCGAACGGCTTGCTCGTGAAATAGGTGCACGGCATGATGAGTCGCCGCTCGTCCCAGACGTAGACCACGACGTAGGAGAGGGTGATCTCGCCGATCCTGCCCCACTCGCCCTCCACAACGACAACATCGCCCACCCGTATCGCGTTGCTAAAGACGAGCTGGATCCCAGCGATCAGGTTGCCCAGGGTGGACTGTGCGGCAAGACCAGCGATGATGCTCACGATTCCGGCCGAGGCGAGCACGCTTGTGCCGATCGCGCGCACCTCGGGGAACGAGAACAGCACCACCCCGATCGCGACGATGCCAATGAGAACCGTGGTGAGGCGACGCAGAACCTGAAGCTGGGTGCGCATCCTGCGCATTTCTGGCAGCGTCGCCTCCTCCATCGACTCCCGGCTGAGCACAGTGCCGAAGGCAAAGGACGCAAACGCCGCGACCGCCCACGCGCCGAGAACGACTGTCGCGATCAGGAACGCGTGCGAGAGCACCGGCCACCACGCATAGGTACCCGGTGCGGTGAGACCAGTCGCTACCCACAGCGCCGCGATCAGGATCAGGATGAGCGCGCGGGCTCGCGCTCCGGCAATCAGAGCATGAAGGATCGGCACTCGCTTACCAACGGTGGCGTTGATCGTCGCCAGCACTGCAGCGATCACCAGCACTCCGAGCAGGGCAACGCAGACGGCGATGAGTGTCCCCAGCCAGGTGGTCCATTCGAACACGTGATCTCCCCTCGAAGTGCGGTCGTACCAGCCTAGAGAGTCCTGCTCTGGACAAGCGTGTGGCTCGGGTGAGTAGCATCGGTTTATGAGCGTCCCCGAGATTTCCGGCATCCACCACGTGACCCTTACCGTGACGGATGCACCGTCCGCTGCCGAGTGGTATCGAGATGTGCTGGGGTTCGAGATACTGCAGGAGTTTCAGGTCAACGAAATCAACCGGGTCATCCTCGGCCGTGCTGGCGTGAAGATTGTGCTTGATAGTCACGGCGACCAGGCACTATCAGACACGTTCTCGGAACGGCGTAACGGACTCGACCACCTGAGCCTGGCCGTCGCCAACCGCGCCGTGCTGGAGCAGTGGGCCACTCATCTCGAGGCAGCTGGCGTCATCCATTCTCCTGTGAAAGATGGCTCTACCGGGTCGCTCCTTGCATTCCGCGATCCTGACAACATCGCGCTCGAGTTCTACGCGCTGGGCTGAACCGCGGATCCCTGCTTCACCTGCCATTCGTAGCGCAACACTGCGTAGTGACAGGACGTCGCCCAGTGGCCCTTGAACCACACCGCCTCACGAAACACCGCTTCGCGACGCATCCCGACTCGCTCCATGAGCGCCGCCGAACGTAGGTTCAGGATGTCGCAGATTCCGATAATGCGACGCCAGCCGAACTCTTCGAAAGCGAGTCGCAGCACAGCGAGCGTCGCTTCGGTCGCAACGCCGGAACCTTCCACGGAAGGGTGGAAGGCGAGCCCGATCTCGCCAAGCTGGTGGTCATCCGCATCCCACTTGAGCACGACCTCACCCACAACGGCGCCCTCGAGTTCCACCGCTAAGTCGAGCCACTGCCCGGGTTCGCTCAGTGCAGATTCGCGCGTCATCCTCGCCAAGAGCGCCACAGTGTCGTCGCGAGTGTGTGGTTCATGCGGCAGATACCGAGCAACG